>MPDF01000081.1 GCA_001874365.1 Gammaproteobacteria bacterium MedPE
AATTTCACAGTCATCGACGTCAAATCAAGTAACACATCGAACGTGACAAAAATGTGAACACTTTTTTTTGTTAACTTTCCATAACTTAGATCAAACAATGCTAACATTTACGTTAACAAACAAAGTAATGATATTGATTATCATTTGTTGTCATGTAAAATACCGTAAATTTTTCGTATTACTTACTGTTAATGGAAGTTAAACATGTTGAAAACTAAACCTAGTATCATTGCAACTGCAGTACTGTTATCACTTGGCCTATCGGCATGTGGCGGTAGCTCAAATAGTTCGACACCAGCACCGACACCTACCCCAACTAATACAGCACCTACAGCGGTTGCTCTTTCTGCTAGCGACGTTGCTGAAAACGCGGTGGCTGCAACAATTGGTACATTAACAGCAACTGATGCTGACGCTGGTGATACATTTACTTACACTGTTGATGACGAACGTTTTGAAGTTTCAGGTAATGAATTAAAGCTAAAAGCCAATGAATCTCTTAACTATGAATTGATTCGCAGCATTCCTTTAAAAGTTACAGTTACTGACAGTGGCAGTGCAACATTTACTCAGGACTTAACAGTTAATGTTACCGACAGTATGGGTGTTCAAACTGTATTAGATGCATTAAATGCACCTGAAACTTACACATTTGAAAGTCAATTTGAAGCAGGCGAAAGCGCTGTAAGTTACTCAGGCCAAACGGCACGCCAAGTACTCATTTTAGAACTAAATAACTACATCGGTTCAGGTCTACAAGCCGACCTTGACGTGGATAAGTTCACAACAGCAGCACAAGTTAAAGAAAAACTGATGTCTCTTTACGCTAAGAGCTCAGAAGATTGGCAGTCAGATATCGATAACGATACAGTATTAGCTATCACTTCTATTTCTGTTGATGCACCATTGACGGTTAAGCAAGCTAAAATCACTGATATCAGCTCTTCTCACAAAAACCTTCAAGCTAAGGTTGCTGGTAACGATGAAGCGGGTCAAACTAAAGATTGGTCTACTGACTTAGTTGGTTGGAACGACAAAGGTTCAGTTACGCCAAATGGTGTTGTTGAACAACTCTTCGATCAATTAGCAGCGAACGCGCAAAAAGCTATCGATGGGGAATTACGTAAAGATTTTGCAGATAATACTATCACTAAAGTTTACGTTAACGAAGATGGTACAGACATCAAACAACTCGTTCAAAAGTTCTTATTGGGTGCGTTAAATTTCTCACAAGGTACTGATGACTATTTAGATAATACAACAGCCGACAAAGGATTGTTGTCATCTTTCGAGCAAGATGGTACTAAAAACTATACTAAAGTTGAGCATCAGTTTGATGAAGGCTTTGGTTACTTTGGTGCTGCGCGCAATTACAACGCATTCTCAGATTTAGATATCCGCGCTAAAGGCGACAGTGCTGAATTTGGTAAAGGCTACAATGACGCAGACACCGATGGCACTATCGATCTAAAATCTGAAATTAACTTAGCTAACTCTGTAAACGCAGCTAAGCGTGATCTTGGTACTGCTGATAACACTACCCCAACAGATTTCACCAAAACAGCATTCGATGCATTCGTTAAAGGCCGTAAAATCTTAAATGACGCGGCAGGTCGTGAGTTAACAAGCGATGAAATGACAACCTTGTTAGAACAACGTGACACTGCTGTGCTAACTTGGGAAAAAGCAATATCAGCCACTGTTATCCACTACATCAACGACACTAAAGCTGATTTAGACAAAATTGGTACAGACGGTTACACAGCAGATAATTTCGCTGATTTAGCGAAGCATTGGTCAGAGCTAAAAGGTTTCTCATTAAACCTACAATTTAGTCCATTTAGCCCAGTGACTGACGAAGAGTTTGCGATGATGCAAGAGAAAATTGGCATGAAACCAGTTGTTGTTGCAGCAGATGTTGCCGCTTACAAAACTCAACTAGACGAAGTTCGTACGATGCTACAAAACGCATATCACTTCGACGCAGAAAACGTTGAAAAATGGTAATAATTCCATAAGATAATTACATCTTATAACTCATAACTAAAAGGCCTGTATTCTTAATGATACAGGCCTTTTTTCATGCCAATAATTTAACTAAAAACAATGATAATTCTTATCATTTGTGCTTAAATATAGCCAATTTTAGTCAATAAGACTCGACAACCATTTGCATGACTCTGGAAATTCTATGAATCGACGTAATAATTCACTGCGCCAGCTAGTCGCTGTTGCTGCATTAACTTCTTTAGTGGCTTGTTCTGAAAGCTCAAGCAGTAAAACAGGCTCTGAGTTTGGCGGTACAACGCCTACGACTCCGACGCCTCCACCAACAAACACCTTTAATCAACAAGCCTTACTGGCTAATATCGTTGATAATATTATTACCCCGACTTATCAACAGTTTGAATCACAAACAACGAGTCAGCATCAAGCCATTAGTCAATATTGTGGATTGGAAAAGAGCTTTAATGTGGGTGATGAACGGCAACCAGTCAATGATTCACTCTCATCGGCTAAAAATCAATGGCTAACAACCATCAACCAGTGGCAACTGGCTGAAGTTATGCAAATTGGTCCGCTGACAGTCAATTCATCAACCCTTAGAAATAATATCTATTCTTGGCCTGTTGTAAGCCATTGTGGTGTCGATCAAGACGTGATGTTTTACCGCGCAGGAAACATTAACTCAACGCCTTACGACATTACTAACCGTACAGCAACAAGGCGTGGCCTCGACGCTGTCGAGTACCTGCTTTATAACAATTCACTGGATCATAGCTGTAGTACACCGAAACCCGTTCTAGATACCTGGCCAAATCTATCTGAACAAGAAAAACGCGTAGCACGTTGTAACTTTGCAACTGAGGTAGCTGACGATATCGCTAATAGCGCAAAATCGTTAAATCAACAATGGGCAACTTACGCAACGACATTGAAAGCAGCAGGCGAAGCAGGTAATGATTTCTCTGATGTTCATGAAGGTGTCAACGCCGTTAGCGACGCGCTATTTTATTTAGATAAAATGGTAAAAGATAGCAAGATTGGCGCGCCATTAGGACTCTTTAGTAATAGCTGTGGCGGTGTTGGTAGTGTTTGTGTTGCAGATGTCGAGTCACCATTAAGCGCTCAATCAATCAGCCATTTAATTCAAAACCTTACCGCCTTTAAACAGATTTTTACTGGGCAAGGAACTGATAGCAGCAATACTATTGGGTTTGACGACTACTTGATTGATGTTGATGACAAAGCAACTAGCGATGCCATCATAGCAAGTACTCAACAAGCAATTGATGATTTAACAGCTTACCAGCAAAGCCTTGCCGCCCAACTTACCAATGATGCTGCTGTTGTTGAAACAAGCCATGGCAAAGTTAAGGCTGTCTCTGACAAGCTAAAAACTGACTTTATTAACTCGCTGGCTCTAAAATTACCAGCGACATCTGCCGGCGATAACGACTAAATAGAGAATCTCATGAAAAAATTACTACTTAGCGCTATTGTCGCATCGATTGTTCACGGTCATGCAACAGCAGCAGACGCTGACACAAAGAAAAAAACGGCCAATGAAAAGCATATCGAAAAGATTCGTATCTTGGGCAGCAGCGACGGTCTGCGCACCGATGCCGGTTCAGCAACTTTTATTGACCAAGCCGAATTAGAAAAATTTGAATATGATGATATCAATCGTATTCTAGCCAAAGTTCCGGGTGTCAATATTCGCCAAGAAGATGGCTACGGCTTACGCCCTAATATTGGTTTTCGTGGCGCGACACCAGAGCGCAGTAAAAAAATTGCGTTAATGGAAGATGGCATTTTAATCGCTCCAGCACCTTACTCAGCATCGGCCGCTTATTATTTCCCTCAAGTAAGCCGCATGACTGGCGTAGAAGTATTTAAAGGCCCAGCTTCGATTAAATATGGTCCTAATACCGTTGCTGGTGCCCTTAATTTAACGACGCGTGCTATTCCGAGTGATAGCGAGGGCGGCTTAGATATTGCTGCGGGCAGTGATGGCTACAAGAAGTATCACGTCCATTATGGCAACACCAATGGTAACTTTGGCTATTTAATTGAAGGCCTTAACGTCAGTGCAGATGGATTTAAAGAACTTGATAATGGCGCTGACACTGGCTTTGATAAAAACTCGTTTATGGCAAAGTTTAACTATGACTTGTCAACAGACGGTATCAATCAACTGGTAGAATTAAAGCTAGGTTATGACGATGAGATATCTCACGAAAGCTACGTTGGATTAACCGACGTAGACTTCAAAAAAACGCCTAACCGTCGTTATGCTGCCTCACAAAACGATCTGATGGATTGGGAACACAGCAATGCGTTGTTAACTCATTTCATGGAAACAAATGAGTTCTCACTGACAACTCGCGCTTACTACAATAAGTTTGAACGATCATGGAATAAACTCAACGGATTTAACTTTGATAACCGATTAGAAGATATTATTGCCGATCCAACCAACACCATCTATGCCGATTTTGTTGAAGTATTAAAAGGCGAAAGAGATAGCGAAAATACGCGTGAGAACCTCGTTTTGGGCGACAATGCTCGTGAATACTATTCATGGGGAATTCAATCAGATCTCACGACACATCTTAAGGTTTCAGGTATTGAACATCAATTAGAGATGGGAATTCGCTATCACGTCGATGAGATTGAACGCAAACACACTGTCGATTATTTTGCTATGAAAAGTGGACAACTAGTAAAAACGACGACTAATGAGCCTGAAAAGACAACATTCAATACAGAAGAGTCAAAAGCATTATCTGTCTATATTCAAGATACTATTACCCTTGATGCGCTTACAATCACAGCCGGCGTTCGCGGCGAGTATATTGATTCAACGTATCAAAATACTTTCAAGGTCAACGATTGGCTGACCAAAGAAAGCCGTATCTGGTTACCGGGCGTTAGTGCTTTTTATAAGCTCAATGATGAACTAGGTTTCTTGATGGGTGTTAACAAAGGATATGTTCCAACAAGTCCACAGCAAGATCCGCAAATTAAGCCTGAAGAAAGTGTTAACTATGAACTAGGCCTTCGTTATAGCGGTGATTCTACCAACGCCGAAGTCGTGGCATTCTTTAATGATTACAGCAACCTGAAAGAAAGCTGTACGTTTTCAGCATCAGCTAACTGTAGCGTCGTTGATACTGAATATAATGCAGGCGAAGTCGATATTTATGGCCTAGAAGCAACAGCAAGCCATACTATTGCCATAACTGACAGTTTAGATCTGCCATTAAGCGCTGTTTACACTTATAGCCAATCAGAGTTTAAAGAGAGTTTTGTCTCAGATTTTGCGTTATGGGGAAATGTAACCGCAGGCGACGAAGTGCCTTACTTAGCAGAGCATCAAATAACCCTTACCGCTGAATTAGCGAACAATAACTGGCAAGCGGCATTATTGTTGAAATACATCGGTGAAATGAAAGAAGCAGCCGGTACGGGTGTAAACTTTGAAGGTGTAAATACTGAAGCGTTAACAGTTGTCGATTTCTCTGGCAGTTATGATATCAATAATGGCGAACACGGCAGTGTTTACCTAAAAGTTGATAACATATTCGAAACGGTTGAATCAGTAAGTCATCGCCCTTATGGCGCTCGTCCAAGTAAACCTCGTCAAGCAGTGCTTGGCTATAAATACGCGTTCTAAGAACGTTCGGTTAGGCACTAAAATGAGTTAGTGCCTTTTTATTTGATGATGCTAGACACCTTACTCTCACCACTATTTGCCACAGGCGAATTAATCGCACACTATTTAGTGGATGCTAATCAGCGAATTTATTGGCTTTATAGCCTCATCGCAATTGGAATGGCCGTAGGCGTTTTTTATTATAAAAAGCTCCCCTATAAAGCACTATTTTCGCGAGAAATTTGGTGGCATCCTTCAGCCCGCCACGATTACATGATTTTCTTTATTAATCGTCTGCTCAAAACATTAGGTGTTATTCCTGTATTGCTAGTGATGGCGCCTTTAGCGATTGGATTTTCAGGATGGTTAGAAAACATTTTTGGCATCCATACGTTTTTAAATCTACCGAGCTGGATAATTGTCGGAATCTTCACGTTAGTACTATTTGTTATAGACGATTTTACGCGTTTCTTATTGCACTACGTATTACACAAGGTTCCCGTTCTTTGGGAGTTTCATAAGGTCCACCATAGCGCAAAGGTACTAACTCCAATAACCATTTATCGATCGCACCCAGTTGAGAGTTTACTTTATAGCGCACGCATGATCTTGAGCCAAGGGCTCGCGGTTGGCATCTGTTATTACTTCTTTGGCCCAACACTATCAATGTTTGATGTGCTCGGCGCGAATGTCTTCGTGTTTGCATTTAATTTCATGGGCTCAAATTTACGTCATTCACATGTTTGGCTTAGTTGGGGAGAGCGCTTGGAGAAAGTATTTATTAGCCCAGCACAACATCAAATTCATCATAGTGACAAGCGCATTCACATCGATTGTAACTTCGGCTCCGCGTTAGCCATTTGGGACAAATTATTCGGTTGTTTAATTTTGTCGAATACAGTTAGAAGTCCTAAAGATATTACTTTTGGTCTAGGTAAGAGCTTCAAAGAGCACGATAGTCTGCTCGCTATTTACCTAAAACCTTGCATTAATGTCATAATAAAACTAATTACCCCATTAGTAAAACCAACAAAATCAGACAATTAAAAGACAATATTGATTTTATTGATCTAAATCAATTACCATATACTTTGGTGTACTATTCTAGCGTGCCCCAACATCGTAACCTAGTTAGCAGCAACATTATTTAACCATACCAGTTAGGTAGTCCGGTAATGGAATTATTAACACTGTCATGGAGTGCCAATGAAATTTACATTAAAAGCCAAACTCACCTTATCGTTTTCACTGATAGTTGCCATTATATTAACAACCGCCATATTTAACTTGTATTCAATCAATCAAGTATCTAAGACACAGCATCGGATCATCGATTATCGCATTGAAACCGTTAATGCTGAAAAAGAAATTAAGAACGGAATTAATCAATCATTGGCTGCCCTCAGGGGATATATGATTCTTGGCAGCGATCCTGAAAAAGCAAAGCAAATGAAAGATAACCGTCAACGAGCATGGAAAAATATTGCTAATGGTATGACGATTTTAAAACAAGGGGCCTCTCACTTATCTAATGAAGACCAACAGCAGCTAAAAACATTGGACAACTTATTAGCAGAATTTAAGCGTGTTCAACAATCAGTTGAAGACGTTGCACAGGCACCTAATAATATTCCAGCTTATCAACTAATGCTCGATCAAGCTGTTCCAACGACTGACGCATTATTACAGTCTATTACCTACATCATTAATGTCGAATCACAACTTCCCGCGACTGCCCAGCGAAAAACACTCCTCAAATTACTTGCTGACTCCCGCGGCTCTTTAGCCACTGGGCTTGCGAGTATTCGTGCGTATTTATTATCCGGAAATGAGGATTTTAGAGATCAATTCGACAGTAAATGGGTTGTAAACACACAACGTTTCAACTTGATTAATAGTCGCTATAAGGAACTATTCACAGCAGAACAAGCGCAAGATTGGTCAGAATATACCAAAGCAAGAATCGCGTTTGAAAGCCTGCCTTCACAAATGTTCAACTTACGTAGTGCGAAGGACTGGAATCAAGCAAATTTTTTATTAGGAACCCAAGCAGCGCCTCGCGCTAAAAAATCTTTATCTATCTTAGAGAGTATCGAAAAACATGAAGAAGACGCATTACATGCAGATATAGCCGCCCTCAATGAGCTGTCCTCCAGACAAAATACAGTAATAATCATGAGTAGCATTGTCTCAGCTATTATTGCGTTAATTGTCGCATTTGTTTTCTCAAAGGACTTATTGACACGATTACAACCTATTTTAACAAAATCAAAAGCAATCACTAATAATGACTTATCAACATCAATAATCACTCCTAAAGGAAATGATGAGCTGACCGAGTTAACTAATGCCGTTAATGCTATGAATGAATCGCTAACAAGCACTATTCGTATGACTGCTGATACGATGAAAGATACATCACTTCAGGCAGACTCGATCTATAATGCTAATGCGAATATGTCAGACAATATTGGTCAACAAACCGATCAAATGAGTTTAATCGCCTCAGCTATTGAAGAGTTATCAGCATCAGCTAATGAAGTTTCCAGCAACAGTACACAAGCATCTGAAACCGCTCAAGTTTCTTACCAAACCGCGGTTAATGGTGGTGAGATTGTTGAAAACTCCTTAAATCAAATGAACAAGATCAGTGCAGCGTTCGATGATAGCGCAGATTCAATTGAAGAATTAAGCCAACAAAGCCAGCAAATAGGAGAGATCTTAAGTGTTATTCACGGCATTGCCGAACAAACTAACTTGCTCGCCCTTAATGCAGCCATTGAAGCGGCACGCGCTGGTGAACAAGGCCGTGGTTTTGCTGTTGTTGCCGATGAGGTGAGACAACTAGCAAGTCGCACTACACAAGCAACATCAGATGTTGAGACAGCGATTGATCAAATTAGGCAGCATACACAAGTTGCCGTTTCTAGTATGAACGTTGGCCGAGAACGAGTTTCTAAAGGGATTGAGGAGTCTCAATCTGTCGCAAATATACTACAGCAGATTATCAGCCAAGCCAGTGATGTATCTCAGCAAATAGAAAACATTGCAGCGACAGCTAAACAGCAATCGACAGTGACCCATGAAATAGCCTCAAACTCAGATCAAGCATCGCGGATGTCACAAGAAGTCAGCCAAAGTATTTCAGAAGTTGTAAGTTTGTCTGAAAATGTATCCAAAACAACACAACAAAATGCCTTACAACTTAGTGAAATGATTGGTTAGCGTGTAAACACTAAATTATCAATCAGCCGTGCAAACCCTAATTGCGCGGCAGCTAAAATAACGAGTTCACTATCGTTATCTGTGGGCTGCGATAAATCGTCCGCTCGTTGAACATGGAAGTAGTCGGTTGTAAATAACGATTCATTCATCGTTAACGTAGCGTTCGAGACCGCCTTATCAATGGCCATCCCACCACTGACATCTCGTGCTAGCTGCTTCATTGTCTGATATAGCAATGGAGCAACTTCCAGCTCTTGAGGCGTCAAATAGCCATTGCGCGAACTCTTAGCCAGTCCTTGCTCTGTGCGTACCGTATCACAGCCAATAATCTTAATATCAAGTGACAAGTCTTCAACCATCAAGCGAATGACTTGTAATTGCTGATAGTCTTTACTGCCAAAACAGGCTACGTCAGGTGTTACCAAGTTAAAAAGCTTATTGACAATAGTCGCTACGCCGCGAAAGTGTCCCGGGCGTGAAGCACCACAAAACACATCGCTAATGCCTGGCACTTCAATAAAGGTTTGAGCGTCAAGCCCTTTGGGATACATGATCTCAGGTGTTGGTGTAAATAACATATCAACGCCTTCGCTGATAAGTTGTTTGCTATCTTCTTCGAGCGTTCGTGGATAGTTAGTTAAATCATCAGGATTATTAAACTGCATCGGATTAACGAATATACTCACCACAACTTTAGTGGCATGCTTCTTAGCTTCTGTCACCAAACTAATATGACCTGAGTGTAAGTTTCCCATCGTTGGAACAAAGGCAATGGTTTCCCCTGCTTGTTTCCACTCTTTAATTTGCTGACGTAATTCGTTTTTTGATGATACTACTATCATGGTTTTCTCTAACTAAAATTGATTTTTATATCGAAGATATGAATGATATTGACACACTTTTTAAACCTAAGTTTTCACAATTACAATAGGAATAAGCACGGTGAGGGCGCTGTATTAATGTTAGGAAATACGTCCGTGTACTTCCTTCATTTGACAGAGCTAAAACTAATCGAAGCTATGCTCTTTTCCAGGAAAGCTTCCATCGCCAACTTCTTCAACATAGGCTGCAATAGCTTTGTGAATATCCCCGGTTTGAACCATGTAGTTCTTAGAGAACTTAGGAATATAGCCCGATGAAATACCTAACAAATCGTGCATGACTAAAATTTGGCCATCACACTCAATACCTGCACCAATACCGATAACAGGAATTGATAACGCATCACTTAATCGTTTTGATAAAGCCGTTGGAATACACTCAACAACAAGCAATTGTGCACCAGCCGCTTCAACAGCTAACGCTTCTTCAACAATTAAATCGGCCTGTTCGTTTTCGCGTCCTTGAACTTTATAACCACCAAACACGTTAACTGACTGAGGTGTTAAACCAAGGTGGGCACACACAGGAATTCCACGTTCAGTGAGGCCGGCGATAGTTTCTAATAACCATTTTCCGCCTTCTAATTTAACCATGTTAGCGCCAGCCTTCATGATTTTAGCGGCATTATCCCAAGCTTGTTGCGGCGTTGAATAACTCATAAATGGCATATCACCAATAACTAAAGAGCCATTATTGCCAGCGGTTACACAACGGGTGTGATAACAAATATCTTCAACGGTAACCGGTATTGTCGAATCACTCCCTTGTAATACCATTCCCAATGAGTCACCCACTAAGATAACGTCAACGCCCTGCTCGCTAATAATGCCGGCAAAACTAGCATCGTAAGCTGTTAGCGCTGAAATCTTAATACCGTCACTCTTCATTTTCGCCAATTTGGCGCCTGTGGTATTTTTCTTCATCCTATCCTCGATACGCTAAGCGTTGTCAATTGTTTCAAGTCCATTACGTGGACATGATTGAATCAGTTGCGATAGCGCAACCCCATCGGAAAGCACTAAATTTGGTGATATCTCAAATAACGGATACAACACAAACTCACGCTCTCGCATGCCGTAATGTGGCACAGTTAAGCGTGGGTGATCAATAGCCAAATCATCAATAAGCAATATATCTAAATCTAATGTTCGCGGACCCCAACGTTCATCCTTGCGAACACGTCCTTGGTGTAATTCGATATATTGCAAAGCGTCCAATAATGCCAAAGGCGTTAACGTTGTTGTTAGTTTAGCAACGGCATTAACGTAATCAGGTTGGTCACTCGGCCCCATAGGTTTAGAGGCGTAAAGCGATGAAACGTCAACTAACTGGGTATCAGCTAATTCAGATAACGCTGCAATGGCTTGATTTGCCTGTGCAACGGGGTCGCCTAAATTACTCCCCACACCAATAAAACAGGTATGCATACTACGTCGGTTTCTTTTTCGGTGCGCGACGACGACGTTTAGGCCCGTTAAGCTTTCGCACCATGTCTCGTTGCACTTCTTCAGTAGCGTGCTGGAATGTTGTCCACCACTGGGCTAACTCAGCGACCTTGCCGCCTTCAATTTCACCACGGACTAATAATAAATCATAACCAGCTCGGAATTTAGGGTGAGTCAGTAATTTAAATGCTCGCGCACCGCTGCGACGTGGTAAGCGCAATTGGAGGCTCCACATATCACGCGCCATTGCAGAGAAACGCTTAGGAATTGATACACTCTTACAGTGTAAATCGCATACCTCATTCATTGCCACCATCATCGCGTCATAATAGTCCAAACCAGATTCAGTCATCACAGTCTGCGCAGCACGCTCAATTGGGTACCATAAAAATGCCGCAATCATAAAGGCTGGTGTCACACGTTGGTCGTTAGCAATACGATTATCGGTATTACGACACACTAACTGCATTAACTGATCTTCTTTGCCGCCTTCATTATCTTCTAATAATTCAGCAGCAAGAGGGAATAGCGACTCAAACAAGTGATATTCGTTAAGCATTTTGTAATTCGCCAGTGCTTTGCCTGACAAAAACAATTTTTGATACTCTTCAAACAAACGTGCAGCAGGAATTGAACGCATCAAACCCGACATTTCTTTAATTGGCTGGCGTGTTTCTTCACTAATCGTCATATTAAGCTTGGTAGCAAAACGAATGGCACGTAGCATACGAACAGGATCTTCTTGGTAGCGAACACGAGGATCGCCAATCATACGCAATGTCGCTGTTTCTAAGTCTTGAAGTCCACCACCATAAGCACGAATAGAAAAATCTGAAATGTCGTAGTAAAGAGCATTAACAGTAAAATCGCGGCGCTCGGCATCTTCATCGATAGTGCCGTAAACATTATCGCGTACCAACATGCCTTTATCGTTTTGTTTTGCTAACGTATCTTTTTCCGTATTTTCATGATGGCCGCGCAAAGTAGCGACTTCAATGACTTCACGACCAAACAAAATATGCGCTAATCGGAAACGTCTGCCAATCAATCGGCAGTTTTTAAATAGCTCTTTAATCTGTTCAGGAGTAGCATCAGTGGCAATATCAAAATCTTTTGGATTATGGCCAAGCAATAAATCACGCACACCACCACCGACCAAGTATGCTTGGTAGCCGTGTTTGTTGAGTCGATTAAGTACCTTAATCGCATTAACACTCATGTTCGAACGCGACACATCGTGATCATTACGATCAAGAATATCAAGTGATAACCCTTTGCTTGTTACATCAGAACTTTCTGAATGCGACTCTGTCCCCATTACTTTGCGGCACAGCCCAATCACCTTAGAAAAAATATCTCACCCCAGTTTTACATATTAAAATTTTGGTGCATGATACCCTACCCGCTAGCTAATGATAACCCCTGCATCAGCAATAATTTATCGAGGCCGTCACCTTATAAAATATCCACGTCACTATTCATTATCCCAGCGAGAAATCCCACTGGTTTTGAGATTTCAAGATATCAATAAATTTACGAATTTTAGGCAGATTAATCATGTCTCTGTGCACGAGCATCCAAATAGGGACTGACCACTGCTCAGGGATCTCAATTTGTTGCAATGATGGTGATGCTTGAATACTTTCAACGGTAGTGAAACCAATACCGCCCCCTTGTAATATTGCATCATGAAGCACTTGATGATTTGAACTTTTAATCACAATGTTTTGCGGCTGCACATTATCAAAAATCCATTCATTCCACGGCAAGTGTTCCACTCGTTCTCGCAACACCACAAACCGATGTTCATTCAAGTTATCAGTCCGCGGCATACCAAAGGTATCGATATAACTTCTGTCGACACACAAGGCGACTTCGACATTAAGAAGTGGCATAACAATATTATCAAGCGTCGTGGGTTTAGGGCCTGCTCGAATCGCTAAATCAGCTTCGCCGTATTCCAAATTAAAGTTGCGTAAGTCGCCAATAATATCAATACACATTGCCGGATACTGTACTTGATATTCTTTGATGGACGGCATTAGTAACCGAGTCATTTCACTAACGCAAGTCACAGTTAGCGTTCCACTAAGATCTTGTTCTTGATTAACCAGCTTTGCTTGTAACTGAGTAAAATGGTCATCAGTCACTTCCCCCAAACGCATGATCTCAAGACCCGCTTCGGTAGGAATGTAACCACGATCGTTTCGCTGAAATAGTTTCACACTTAAGCTCGCTTCCAACACGTCAATGTGCCTCATCACTGTTGAGCGATGCACCCCAATTGCAGAAGCGGTAGCACTCAAAGTGCCTAGCTTAGCTAGCTTATAAGCCGTTCTTAATTCCGTCCATTTATCCATTGTGTTCCCACTAATAACATATGATGACTATTTCAATAATTACCGCGCATTTTTGCACATACTTGTTCAATAGTCGCCCATTTACGGTAAAGACACAACAAAGTGCCATTAACTACACCGTATTCAAATATTAGTTATCAACAGTGGCTTTACTGGGCTATCAGTCGCTCCAGAAAAGCAAAAGACAGTGCAATCTAAAGATGAAAGATTATCAGTAGCAATTGCTCACAACAGCGATGTGCTTCTTGGCATAAAGCATTTTTAAAAGGTTGGTGGCCAACTCATTGCTGAGCGTGTGCATTTAAGACACCTGAAGAATAGCGCGCAGATTGCCGGAAGTTATCGTAGCGTTTTTTCATTCGTCACCTCAATA
This sequence comes from Gammaproteobacteria bacterium MedPE, assembly GCA_001874365.1. Lineage (GTDB taxonomy): Bacteria > Pseudomonadota > Gammaproteobacteria > Enterobacterales > Psychrobiaceae > Psychrobium. The sequence goes on from MPDF01000081.1 coordinate 13,945, forward strand.
AACTTAAAGACGTGGCGAGCTTATTGCCTCAACCATCGTTGAGGTCAAACACAAAGTAATCAATTAAATTATTATTGTGATGACACATCACACGTAGTCACATCAAGCCAGTTATCTTGCCAATGGTGGCGCTTATCTGTTAGCGTTAATTGCTTAGTAGACACAACTAACGATGCTATGAACATAGCACTATCATTGAGGATACTAGTATTGCTTATTTCGGAGCCTTGG
>MPDF01000082.1 GCA_001874365.1 Gammaproteobacteria bacterium MedPE
CATATACTGGTTCTTCTATATCCCGTATTAGGACTCCAATTAATTTTTCATGTCTGGCAATAATTTCTCCATATAACTTTTTCTCCGCAGAGATACTAGGTTGAGTAAAAATTAGAAATAGCGAAAGTGCTAGAAGTGAAGCTTTTTTCATAATCGTCCTTTATTTGTGTAATGCTATTGATTATGATAATGGTTATCATTTTTAAGTCAAGAGAGTTATTAATTTGAAAATTTGTTCAATGGAATTTCAATAAGCTTTTGGAGTCAAAGACTGGTTAGTTCTTTACTGTAATAAATTTATAATGCTGCTTACATTATGCTTAGAGCATCAATATTTACACTTTCTCACATTTTCAAACATTTTCCCCACACTTGCTCAACGGTATTAAACATGCCTTGATTCTAAACTGGTGTTATTAAATAAAAGGACACTTGTTATGAACCCTATTTTTAGAATGACATTATTGGCATCACTTATTAGCTACTCTCTTTATAGCTATGGTGAAGAGGCCGCCGCTGGCGATAAGAAACGTGCAGATAAGCCAGAAGTGATAGAAGTGACTGGTCAGCGAAATAAGCCAGATACAGAAGTGTCTGATGAAACGGCAAAGCTGTTTAAAGTAGCGGGTATTGCCAATGATCCCTTAAGTGCGGTTTTTACGATGCCAGGTGTTGTATATGCTGGTGGTGATGCCGGTGGTGAACCTGCAATTCGTGGCTCTTCTCCTGAGGATAATGCGTTTTATATCGATAAAATGCCTGTTGGCTATATTTTTCATTTGTTTGGCGACAGTATTTTTAATGAAAATGTGGTGCAAGATTTCTCGCTTCACCCAGCAGCCTTCGGTGCGCAATACGGTAATGCAACAGGCGGTGTGTTTGATGTAAAACTGCGTGCTCCTCGTAATCAGGAGATAAAGACAACTATTGATGCCAGTATGCTTAAAGCGGGTTTTATGGTTGAGGGTGGTATTAGTGAGGATCACGCTTTTTATGTGTCTTATCGCCAATCACTCATGCATTTATTTTTACCTGAGGGTGAAGAAGAAGATGGCTTAACTATTAACAAGTCACCGAAAAGCAGTGACTATCAGGCGAAGTACCAATGGTTAATTGGTGATGATCATCGTTTAACGCTTACGGCATTAGGGGCAAAAGATAGTGGTGGATTGAATATTTCGAAGGCGTCGGAAGAGGGACGCACAGATCCTGATTCTATTGGCGACTTAAAGCTAGACAATGGCTTCGATAGTCAAAGTATTGCATGGGATAGTTTTGGCGACGACGCACAGGCGTTTAATTTAACCTTGAGCCATACCAAGGATACGACTAAGCAATCTTATGGCGCAGGTCAGTTCGTCGAAAGCACATTCACTCGCTTGAATTTGTCGACGAGTTATCAACGGGAGTTTGGTGATCACAAGTTAATCATTGGCGGTGAAGTCGACCAAGGTAAAGCCGATTATAGTTACGATATGATCCCGTATTTTTGTACCGACCAAGATGCTGATTGTGCCTTGAGGAAAGGTGAGAGGATTCAAGATGTCGATACCTTAAAAACAACTAATACCTCGTTATATGTCACTGATATGTGGAATGTAACCGATGTTGTCGAAGTTGAATTGGGGTTGCGCGCCGAACGCAATGACTATACGAAGCAAAACTTTGTTCATCCGCGTATGGCTGTCAATTGGTATGCCACTGATGATTTAAAGCTTTCAGTTAAAGCTGGTCAATACAATCGATTCCCTGATATTAATACCGTGCTGAAGAAGCTTGGTAATCCAGCGTTGAAGTCGCCAACTGCTGACCATTATGCGGTTGGTGTTGACTATCAAATTAATGATATTTGGAAAACGAGTGTTGAGGTTTATCAGAAAAACCTTGGTGATCTTGCTATAGCAATTGATGAAGAGAATGATCCACAAGCGCTTCGTTACAATAATCAGCTTGAAGGAAAAGCCGTGGGCGTCGAGTGGGTGGTGAAACGTGAACTCCAAGACGGTTGGTACGGTTGGGCGTCGCTTAGTTGGTCTAAGAGTGAGCGGACAGATCTAAATACTGGCATTAAGTCAGACTATTATTTAGATACACCATTGCTTGGTAACGCCGTGATTAACTACAAACTTAATGATAAATGGGATTTTGGTGCTCGTTTAACAATGCGTAGCGGCGCTCGTTACACGCCAATTGTTGGTTTACGTGACAATCCTGACCACGAAGGACACTTTTTACCAAACTATGGCGAGTTAAACTCTAAGACATTACCTGTGTATTCTCGCTTAGATTTACAGGCGAATATGCAGTCGACTATTTATGATCATCCTGTTCAATGGTCATTTGCGATTCTTAACGCGTTAGGGGCTAAAAATGAGTCAGGATATTATTATGCGGCAGAGGAAGGTGATACGTTGACCAATTATAAAATTGAGGGTGAAGAAGGCATGGAGCCCTTTATATCTATCGGTTTGAAAACGACTTTCTAGTCGCACTCAATCTTACAAAATGTAAACAATTTCATTATGCGTGTTCGTTAAATACTTTGTTACACTGGCCAAGAGATAACGACAGGTAAGTAACAATGATGAAATTGTTTGGTGTTGTCGCAGGGTTGCTACTATGCAGTTTTGCGGCTTATGGACAAGATAACGAAGAAAAAACAAAAGATAGTGATGTATGGCATTGGGAAGTTCAAATGCATGTTGGTGGCGTGTATTACGAAAATCCATTGAAACATGTCGAGCAAGAAGAGTTTATTGATTATATTGAATTAATCTTTAGTTTTGATTTGTATTATAAAGGGTTTTTCATTCAATCGAATCGTCGCCGTTCAAATCCAGCTGAAATAGATTTCGGTTATCAAATTACCTCTGGTGATGATTGGGCCCTTGATGTCATCCTTAAAAATTATTTTGAGGATATAAGTCAATCTGATTTAGATGATAGTAATGCATCACACCTTTCAACACGTGATAACGCATTGGGAACAGCGCTTCGTTATTCGAAATACTTTGATAATGCTCAATATACCGTGGAAGCAGCAACCGTCAATTTTGATGAAGGTGCGAATGGCTGGGCTGTCGAGTCATTTTATTCACACCTAATTCCTTATCGCAATTGGGATATTTATCTTGGTGCGGGGGTTACTTTTTTTAGCGCTAATACGGTTAATTATTATGTCGGAATTGAAGAACGCGATGCGATTGGCCACTTGTTTGCTTATCGCCCAGGTGCCGCTTATGAAATAGAAGCGGAAGCTCATGCTGTTTATCCGCTAGCAGAAGATTGGACACTGCGTTTAGGTATAACCAAGAGCTATTTGTCAGACAATTTAAATGATAGTCCTATCGGAATTCGTGCTAACACGACTTATATGAAGTTAGGTGTTAGCTATGTATTCTAGAGTTATCGGTTGTTTAGGGCTGTTGTATTTGGGTGGCATTTCTAGTTGTTTGGCTAATGAGCGGGCATCGCCCTTATCACCTGAGTTATCGGCGATGCCCAACAAGTGCGTTGCATTGCGAAAAGGACGAACGTGTTTTGCAAAGATTACATTGCGTTTTCGCGTTAGTCATCCCGGGCGTTACTGTATTGTAGAGCAAGATAAGAAGCAGCCGCTTTATTGTGAGAGTATTGATCGTTATGGTCTGTTTGCTTTTGAATTTCAATCGGAAAAAAAGTTAACTTATTTTTTGGTTGATGCAACAAACCAAGTGAATATCGCATCGACAATTATCGATGTTGCTTGGGTACATAAGAAAACGTCTCGCAAGCGACGTTGGCGAATTTTTTAAGAGGGTTGTGATGTCTAGTTTAGGGCACATTTTATTAGTTGAAGACGATATGACACTAGCCGATTGGGTTGGTGAATATTTGATTGAGCAACACTATCAAGTAACCCATGTTGAGCGCGGTGATAAAGTGATGGAAGCTTTTGATGCTTGTTCGCCTGACTTAGTACTTTTAGATGTGATGCTTCCTGGTATTAATGGTATTGAGGTTTGCCACTTATTACGTGAAAAATCGACACTGCCAATTATTATGCTGACCGCTCGAGCGGATGAATTTGATGAAGTTATTGGTTTAGAAGCAGGTGCAAGTGACTATGTGATCAAACCGGTACGTCCACGAGCATTGTTGGCGCGAATTAAAAATGCGTTGAGCCGTCGAGAAGTGAAATTAGATGACAACAAGCAGCTTATGTTTGGTGACTTAACTATTGACCAAGAGTCTAGTCGTGTTGTTTATCAAGGACAAGAAATCGAGTTATCGACTAACTTGTTTGCCTTCATGTGGTTTCTTGCGAATCAAGCTGGCGAAGTCGTTGATCGCGATAGTGTATTCAAGGCATTAAAAGGCAGAGAATATGACGGGTTAGATCGACGATTCGACGTCATGCTATCAACGTTGCGCAAACTCTTTAATGACGATCCACAAAATCCGAAGAAGTTTAAGACAGTATGGGGCAAAGGGTATCTGTTTGTTGCCGATGCGTGGGGTAAATCGTGAGGCGATTTTATATTAGCATCATCGCAGTGGTGCTAGGTGCTATTTTTGTCATTGGATGGGGCGTTGATTTATTAGTAAGTGAGTCCTCTACTGAGCATCAAGATGAAATCTCAATTTATGGTCAAAACCTTGATGGGTTTGCTGCACATCTTAGTAAAGTACCAGCTGAGCAGTTGCCACAAGCGGTAGTTGAATTGTCGCAAGACTTTAGATTGTCGCTATCTTTAGTGGATGAAAACTCTGTGGCATTGCCATCGTCATTGATCGGGCAACTATCTCAACAAGGTGGTTTATATTTAGCGTCTGAGCAAGACTCTTACTTGTACAAACGCGTCGAAGGGCATGAATCAGCGCTATTGCATTTGCAGCTTCCTGCGCTTGAAGAGCACAGTAATTTTAATATTGATTTGATGCTAACGATACTGCTGTATATCGGTGTAAGTATCATTATCGTGTTGTGGACATTACCATTAACTCGCCGTTTGCACCTGTTGAGTAACGCGTCGGCAAAATTTGGTGAAGGTGATTTAGCTGCACGTATGCCACAAGCCCGTTTTTCTTATATTCAACAACTTGAAGATAGCTTTAATGCCATGGCGGATCGTATTGAAACACTACTCATGGACAATAAAGTGTTAGCGCGTAGTTTATCTCATGATATAAGAACACCTGTCGCTTGTTTACGTTTTGGAATTGAGGCTGCAATGTCTGCTGATGATGTGGCTAAAAAAGATAAATATCTTAGCCGTATGGACAGTGAAGTAACGCGTATGGAAGAAATGACGAATGCGTTTCTGGAATACGCAGGCATGGAACGGCAACTTGGTAGTGTGAGGTTACAATCTCTGGATCTCGTTCAGTGGTTAACTACCTTGTGCAATGATTTATCGCACTTGGCACTGCAACAACAAGTACATTTAACTTTTGAAACCAAAGAAGCCGTTGCGTTATGCGATGTCGATAGTCAATGGCTTTATCGTGCGGTTCAGAACTTGATTAGTAATGGCATCGATTATGCTAATGAACGGGTTGTTTGTTTACTAACCCGTGATGTTGATGGTATTTACATTGATATTGACGATGATGGAGAAGGTATTGCATCAGACCAGCAGCAAGCGATTTTTGATCCCTTTGTTCGTTTGGACTCTGAGCGCTCTCGAGAATCGGGACATTTCGGTTTAGGGTTGGCTATTACTGCAAAAATCATGGATTGGCATCATGGTGCGGTCAGCGCCCGAAGTGATTCCAGTCTAAAAGGTGCTAGATTACGCTTAAAACTGCCAGTGCGATGACGTGTATTAGCCACTAAAAAGGCGACACGAGGTCGCCTTTTTGTTGTTAAACAGCTACAAAATTATCAGAAGTTTAATCTTCGCTACTTTCTGCTAAGTAATCAGCAAGGGTTCCCAATTCTTCCATTAATTCACGTGCTGCTTCTGGAATCGTACTAGGTTTGTCTTTTGATAAATCGCTGTCTTCTGGCAAAGGCTGTCCAGTATAGGCATGTAAAAATGCTTCACATAACAATTCGCTATTTGTAGCGTGTCGAAGGTTATTAACTTGGCGACGAGTGCGCTCGTCAGTCAGTATTTTTAACAGCTTTAATGGAACAGACACGGTCACTTTTTTCACTTGTTCGTTCTTTTTGCCGTGTTCCGCATATGGACTAATATATTCGCCATTCCAGACTGTCATGAAATTACCTTTACTATTATAGTGTGAGTTAATGTGGCCGTACATTATAGTACTGCACCGTAAAAATCTTGCCGATTTTAACGGTTACATGAACACTGTCAAATATCTTAGTGATATTAATTCTATTTAGACGTCTAAACATCTTGACGGCTACGTAGTGTTCGTTTAAATTGGCCATCTAGACATCCTTTATAACTTAGTCATCCATTAAGTCAACCTTTGTTGGAGGTTTTATGAGCAAATTTGGGCAGCAAACCATTGCCGTGCGCGGTGGAATAGATACTGATACGCAGCATGGTGCTGTCGTGCCTCCTATTTATTTGTCGAGTAATTACACTTTTAAAGGGTATGACCAACCACGTGAATATGATTACGCTCGCCGTGGTAATCCGACTCGCAGTCAGTTTGCTCAAGCATTGGCTGAGTTAGAAGGTGGGGAATACGGCGTTATCACGAGTACGGGATTATCGGCTATTACTACTGTTATTCAGTTGCTAACGCCACAGGATACGTTACTTATTCCACATGATTGTTACGGTGGTAGTTACCGCATGTTCGATCATTTAGCACGTCGTGGTTTATTTAAACTGCAAGTTGTTGATCAAACAGATGCGGATGCATTATCTGAAGCATTGACTCATCAACCAAGAATGGTGTGGATTGAAACACCAAGCAATCCGTTGTTGCGTTTGGTTGATATAAAATCACTGGCAACCAAGGCTAAATCGTTTGGGGCTTATGTTGTTGTTGATAATACGTTTTTGACCCCAATTTTACAGCAGCCATTAAAGCTAGGTGCGGATATTGTGTTACACTCTTGCACCAAATATATCAACGGCCACAGTGATGTTGTTGCCGGTGCGATTATTACTAAAGATCACCAATTAGGCGTTGATCTTGATTGGTGGGCAAATTGTATTGGTACGACGGGTTCTGCCTTTGATAGTTATATGGCGATGCGCGGTTTGCGAACATTGCCTGTTAGGTTAAGGCAGCATCAAGAAAGCGCTGCTAAAATAGCAGAGTTTTTACAATCACACCCTGCTGTTGAACAGGTCAATTACCCAGGTTTTGAAAGCCATCCACAACACGCACTAGCGTTGTCACAACAAGCTGGCTTTGGCGCGATGTTAAGTTTTGATTTGGTTGGTGGTATTGAGCAGAGTCAGATCTTTGTTCAAGAGATTGATTTATTCTGTTTAGCTGAAAGTCTTGGTGGTGTAGAAAGCTTAGTTGCACATCCAGCGACTATGACCCACGCAGGAATGGAAGAGAGTGCTCGTATTACTGCGGGAATTAGTAATAGTTTAATGAGATTATCGGTAGGTCTTGAATCTGTTGAAGATTTAATGAGTGACTTATCTAAGAGTTTAGATGCTGTTTTAGCATCCATTTAAGTTAGAGAACATTATGAGCGACAACGTAAGCCCTGTAACTTCGTCAAATGCCAGTGATGAGGCTATTACGTTACACAAGTTTGGTGGTAGTAGTTTAGCCGATCCGGCGTGTTATCAGCGCGTAGCTGGATTATTAATGCAGTATGGCCATCCTCACGATTTGGTTGTGGTTTCTGCCGCAGGTAAAACGACCAACAAGTTATTATCGCTCATTGATATGGCGGCGCAAGGCGTTGATTATCATCATACCCTAAATAAGCTGCGTCAATTTCAACGCCAGCTGGTGGAGGAGTTGTTACAGGATCCGCAAGACGTTTTAGGCTTACTTGATAGTGAGTTAGACACGCTGGGAAGTTGGTTATGTTATGAAAGCATTGATAATCATACCGCAAATAGCATAGTGGCCTGTGGTGAAGTGTGGTCGTCTCGGTTGTTATCTGCTGTGTTAAGCGAAAAAGGCCGTAAAAGTTGTGCCATCGATGCCCGTCAATTTTTAGTGGCTGAAGGTGATATTTCACCGGTTGTTGATGAAGCTGTGTCACAGAAACAGTTCCAAGAGCTATGTCACAATAAGCGTTCTTCACAACGCGTAATCACTGGATTCATTTGCCGCAATCAAGATAACCAAACGCTGACGCTTGGTCGCAATGGCAGCGATTATAGTGCAACGCTGATTGCTAAATTAGCCGGCGCTAGTACGGTTAATATTTGGACTGATGTGGCAGGTGTTTTTAGTGCCGATCCAAATTTAATTAACGAAGCGGCGCTGATAGAACAACTTAGTCTAGCCGAAGCGGAAGAGTTGGCACGATTAGGCAATCCTGTTTTACATCATCGAACCTTGCAACCTTTAGCGAAGGATAATATTGCGTTGCGAGTGCGCAGTAGTTTTACGCCTGATGCGGCCTTTACTGAAATTGGTCGTCGCCTTGGTCATGTTGGCGATTGTATCGTGAATGGTTCTAAAGATATTTCGTTGTATATTTTCGATGATACGACGACCAATCAAGCATTGATTACTGACTTAGAAAGCAATGGATTCTTTCCGTTACTTGTGACTCAACACAACACGAAGGTTTCGGTGGTCGTTCGTCAAGAAGTATGCGCTACTTTTGATGCGTTTCTAGTAGCAAATAACGTGGATGGTGTTTATGAAGATAAAAACTGTGGCGTGATTTCTTTACTTGATGCTGGCGTTTCTTGGTATAGAAAAATCTTCACGAAGATTTTTGCTAAAGAATCACAGTGGCCAATTGTATTGTCTGAAAACGGTATGAGTTTAAGTGCTATTGTTCCAGAAAAGCGCGTGAATATTCTTGCCTATTTGTTGCATCAAAAAATTTATAGTTCACCTAAACGCATTGGTGTGGCTTTAATGGGCGCTGGTAATATTGGCCAGCAATGGTTAAGCCTTTTTCAAGATCAACAAGATAAGTTAGAAAATTCTTTCAATTTATCACTGCCATTAATTGCGATTGGCCGCTCCAAGGGAGCTATTGTCGATTTCTCAGGAATCGATGCAAGTAATTGGCAATCGCATTTTGATAATGAAGCACATTTAGTTGCTCAGTCAGATATCGTTTCAACCTTAGCGAATCATCCATTTGATGACCTCATTGTATTGGATGTCAGTGCCGATCAAGGGTTAACAAATTTGTATCCAGCGCTGTTAAATGCCGGATGCCACCTAATCAGCGCAAATAAGCTAGCTGGCTCTGCACCGCTGAGTTTTTATAAAGACATTAAACAATTGGCGTACAGTAATAATTGTAAATGGTTATATAACGCTAGTGTGGGAGCAGGTCTCCCTATTTTACACTCTATTAATGATTTGCATCATAGTGGCGATAAAGTCTTAGGCATTAGCGGTGTATTCTCAGGTACCTTGAGCTGGCTATTTGAAAACTTCGATAATCATCAACCATTCTCTACTCTATTGTTAAAAGCATTAGAGCTTGGTATTACAGAGCCTGATCCTCGTGATGACTTATCTGGAAAAGATAAACAACGAAAACTACTTATTTTAGCGCGTGAGTGTGGCTTAGATATTGAATTGGAAGATATTGCGATTGAGTCTATGGTGCCAGAGGCTTTGCGAGACATTCCACTTGATGAGTTTTTGGCACGAGCAACGGAGATGGACGAGGTTATGTCTATTCAATTTAACCAAGCAGCAAAGAATAATGAAGTAGTACGCTATGTTGCCCAGTTTGACCGTAGCAATGGGCAATGTATGGCGTCCGTCGGTTTACAACGGTTAGCGAGCGACCATGCGTTGGCATCGTTAACGCCTTCTGACAATGTATTTTTAGTACAAAGTCAGTGGTATCAGGAGAATCCTTTGATAATTAGAGGGCCAGGTGCTGGCCGAGAGGTAACGGCAGCTGCCATTGAATCTGATTTATATTCCCTCATTAAAGAACTGATCTAATCGCTAAACAATAAGGCGCGATACAACTGTCGCGCCGTATTCTGTTCATCGCCGTTAATTTACTTTAAACTGCCGCTGTAATTATCTAGATAAGCAATGATATGGCAACCTCATCTTTACATTCATTAAACACCTTTGCATTAAAAGCATCTGCACGTGAAATTGTCGCGGTGCGTAAGCTTGAACAATTGCACGCGTGTTTACCGTTATCACAGCCTTACCTTGTCTTAGGAGGCGGTTCTAACATGTTATTTTGTGGTGATTTTGACGGTACAGTTATTCATAATCAGATGCGAGATATTGAATATTGGCAAGATGAGCAGAATCATTATTTTAATGTTGCCGGTGGTGAAAATTGGCATCAATTTGTGATGTCTTGTGTTAATAAAGGTATTGGCGGGCTTGAAAATTTAGCCTTAATCCCGGGTAGCGTTGGCGCTGCGCCAGTACAAAATATTGGTGCTTATGGGGTAGAGTTAGCTGATGTATGTGAATCAGTGAAGGCAATTGATTTACGTACTGGCAAAGAGGTGAGTTTTGATCGTCAGCAGTGCCAGTTCGCTTACCGTGAAAGTATTTTTAAAACGAACCGTGACTATTTCATACATCATGTTGTATTCAAATTACCAAAGCAATGGCAAGCAGTGCTTAGCTATGGTGAATTAAAAGCGTGGTCGAGAGAGTTGAATAGCCAACCAAGTCCCTTAGCTATTGCCAATGAAGTGATAAAAGTACGCAATAATAAATTGCCTGATCCTAATGACATTCCAAATGTCGGCAGCTTTTTTAAAAATCCAGTGGTTGAAAGTTCTCACGCGAAACAACTTAAACTAAGTTACCCCGAAATGCCGCAATATGAAGTTGGCCATAGCGTTAAGCTCGCTGCGGGTTGGTTAATTGATCAACTAGGGCTAAAAGGTCACCAAGTAGGAGGAGCAGCTGTTCATGAACGTCAAGCGCTGGTGTTAGTTAATAAAAATAAAGCGACGAGTCGTGACGTAATGGACCTAGCCCAACATATTATCGAACAAGTAGACTTAAAGTACGGTGTAAAGCTTGAGCCAGAAGTGAATATTATTGGTCATCAAGGTTATGGCACATTAAAAGAATTCGCCGGGGAATAAGATGTTTAATCACGTAACTCAACACATTTTAAAGGCATTGGCTAACGGCGAATTTTGTTCTGGAGAACAATTGGGCGAAGCCAACAATATGAGCAGAGCGGCCATTGGTAAGCATATTCAAGCATTACAGTTGTTGGGGCTAGATATTTATTCTGTGACAGGTAAGGGCTATCGTTTGTCTGCGCCAATAGAGCTACTCAATAGTGATGCTATTAACAGCGCGGCGCTTTACGAATTACCGGCGTCTATCGAAGTTGAGACGGTTGTAGATTCAACCAATAATTGGATAAAAAATGCCATTGCTTCTGGTGCGCTTACAAAAAGTCGTTCAGGCACTACTATATTTAGCGAAGCACAAACACAAGGTCGAGGCCGACGTGGCAAAGAATGGGTATCGCCGTTAGGAGCCAGCTTATACTTTTCAACTCATTGGCGTTTTGAGCAGGGGATTAGTGCCACGACAGGATTAAGCTTGGTTGTTGGTATTGCAATTGTTGAAGCTCTTGTTGAATTGGGAATTCCGAGTTTAGGACTTAAATGGCCTAATGATGTGTATTACCAAGGTCGAAAATTGGCAGGTATCTTGGTTGAACTAGAAGGTCAGGGAGTTGATAGCTGTGACATCATTATTGGCGCAGGCATCAATGTTCATTTGCCCGCAGCTGTTACTAAGGATATCGACCAACCCTATGCTGATATTCACGAGGTTGGATTGTCATTAAGTCGAAATCATATCGCTGGTCGTATTTTGTCTCATTTAATGAAGTTACTGGCAGAATTTGAATTGCACGGGTTTAGCGCTTTTGTTGATCGTTGGCATCAACATGACTGCTTCATTAATCAGCATGTACAACTCCAAATGGGACAGCGTAGAGTGACCGGTGTCGCTAAAGGGGTTGATGCACAAGGCGGTTTACTGTTAGAGGTTGAGCAACAGGTACAATCATTCTTTGGCGGCGAAATTTCACTGAGAAAAGTATCATCATGACAGCAAGTATAAAATTACTCATTGAGATTGGTAATAGCAAACTAAAAGCAGCTCAGTTACATCTAGATGCTAAAGGTGGCGTGACAGGTATGCACTATATAGGTAGTTATAGTGTGACTAGTTTTTGTTATCGCCCTAATCGAGAAAAAATCGGTAATGTAGATCAAATTATTTATTCTAACGTTGGTGACCGTAAAAACTATCAACACGTTAAAGCATTGTCGAAAAAGCTAAAGATTCGCTACCAGCAAATTACAAGCCCAGCTCAAGCGTTTGGCGTTACTAATAGTTATGATGCGCCAACAAAACTAGGTATAGATAGGTGGCTTGCATTTTTAGCGGCCTATAAAGATGCTAATGGTCCTGTTGTTGTTATCGATATTGGTACCGCGATGACCGTCGATGTTGTTGATGGCGGCGGAATGCATTTGGGCGGTTGGATCAGCCCTGGTTTTCGATTGATGAATTTGGCGCTGACTGAACATACGGCATTAGTTCGTGCTGGGGGACATCATGGTGACGAGTTGACTATGGGGACCAATACCAAGGCCTGCGTTCAGAATGGTAGTCGTGCTGCACTCGCTGGAACAGTACTCTATGCAATTCAAAAAGCAAAATCTATGTTTACCGATCATGAAGAGCCGACGCTTTATTTAACGGGCGGTGGCATTAATCATTTGCCACCTGAGATTGTCAAACTTGGCTTAAATAGGCCCCACCTAGTTTTAGAAGGACTAATTTTGTACGTTAAGTAGCCTTATTGTGTTGTATTTGAACACTTGGTCAGCTTTTTAATAAAAAAGTGGTTTTTTTTGAAAAAAGTGTTTGCATTGGGCAAATCAAATCACTAATATACGCCCCACTGAAACGGAACGCCGACATAGCTCAGTTGGTAGAGCAACTGACTTGTAATCAGTAGGTCCCGAGTTCGACTCTTGGTGTCGGCACCATTCGTTTCAATGTAGTATAAAAATCTGGAGGGGTTCCCGAGTGGCCAAAGGGAGCAGACTGTAAATCTGCCGGCTCAGCCTTCGGTGGTTCGAATCCACCTCCCTCCACCATTTTTTTACGAAGTTGATAGCCATAAGCAAGTAAGTATTTGCGGGCATCGTATAATGGCTATTACCTCAGCCTTCCAAGCTGATGATGCGGGTTCGATTCCCGCTGCCCGCTCCAAGAAAAATTGCTGATATGGCTCAGTTGGTAGAGCGCACCCTTGGTAAGGGTGAGGTCCGCAGTTCAAATCTGCGTATCAGCACCATTCTTCAATATTTATTCTTTCTTAAATTATCTTCCTCATAAAAAATAAATCCAATACGGATCAAGTGATCGTGTTTTGATCTTGAAAAATTAATCTCTTAGTTAGATCTTTTTTCATATTGGTATTATAATCCGAAAACTAAAATCGCAAGTGGTTCGATTACCACCTGTATTATCATCTGAATGAGGCTACACCATGTCTAAAGAAAAATTTGACCGCTCCAAGCCGCACGTTAACGTTGGTACTATCGGCCACGTTGACCACGGTAAAACAACTCTAACTGCTGCAATTACTAAAGTACTTGCTGAAACTTACGGCGGTGACGTAAAAGCATTCGATCAAATCGATAACGCTCCTGAAGAGAAAGCACGTGGTATAACCATCTCTACTTCTCACGTTGAGTACGATACTCCTACACGTCACTACGCACACGTAGATTGTCCAGGTCACGCCGATTACGTTAAAAACATGATCACTGGTGCTGCTCAAATGGATGGCGCTATCTTAGTAGTTGCTGCTACAGATGGTCCAATGCCACAAACACGTGAGCACATCCTGCTTTCACGTCAGGTTGGTGTACCTTTCATCATCGTATTCATGAACAAATGTGACATGGTTGATGACGAAGAGTTATTAGAGCTAGTAGAAATGGAAGTTCGTGAACTTCTTTCAGAATACGAATTCCCAGGTGATGATTTACCAGTAATTCAAGGTTCAGCACTTAAAGCGCTAGAAGGCGAAGGTGACTGGC
>MPDF01000083.1 GCA_001874365.1 Gammaproteobacteria bacterium MedPE
ATCATCTCTCGCATTAACGTGATAATCCCATAAAAATTAGTGCCAGTTGACCCGCCACAGCGTCGACCTAACAATTTTTCTAAAAATAACATACTGGCGATAGACGCACTGTCTGGTACTTTTTGCATAGAATCAATAACGTCAGGGTTAAATGAATCCTCAACGCGTGGTCGGCCAATGCCTTCGATGCGAGAACCTTTTGTACTTTGTAATGACACATCACGCTGATGATAATAATCATAGAATACAGAGTTTTCAGGATCGACAACGTGAAGCTGAGTATTGAGTTGGTTATAACGAATATAACGACCTATGGTTGCACTTGTGCCGCCAGTGCCACCGCCAACGACGACGGCATGTGGTTCAGAGAAAGGTTCTTTCTCTAATTGAGCAAAAATGCTCTCTGCAATATTGTTATTTCCGCGCCAATCTGTTGCCCGCTCAGCATATTTAAATTGGTCCATAAAGTGGCCATTGGTTTCTTTGGCTAAGGCGATAGAAGCTTCATGAATTTTTGAGGGATCATCGATTAAATGACATTGCCCGCCGTAAAATTCAATTTGATTAATTTTTTCAACGGATGTTGAACGCGGCATAACCGCAATGAAGGGCAATCCAAGTAATCTGGCAAAATAAGCTTCTGATACGGCAGTGCTGCCAGAGGATGCCTCAATGATTGTCGTATGTTCTTTTATCCAACCATTACACAGGCCATATAAAAATAGTGAACGTGCCAATCGATGCTTTAAGCTACCAGTTGGGTGTGTTGACTCGTCCTTAAAATATAAGGAAATCGTTGGGAATTGCGCTGTTGGTACTTGCAGTAAATGTGTATCGGCGCTGCGCTGAAAATCAGCGTCTATTTTAGCTATCGCTTGATTTACCCAATGTCTAGGCATTTTGAATCTCCACGGTTTTTTATGCCAATTCTTGAGTCTAAGTCGGCGAAATTGTATTACTTCTTGATGAGAGACTCATACTCATGACGCAATTTGTCATAGCGCTTTTGGTGTGATTTTGATAATTTCATGCCACCAAGTACGCGAAATGATTCTTTACATTCAGCTGATAGTAATTTGACGTACTTACGCTTGTCTTGCATTAATTTGATTTGTGCTTGAGCAACGTTGAGCACTGCGCCTGAGTTGACCGGTGAAAGTTTCAGTGCTTGTTTGAACAATTGAAGTGCTTCTAGACTATCATCAGCGCTATAAGCCTCAATACCTTGACGAGTAATCTTACTAAATTCAGCTTTTGTCATTGTCACGCTGTCGTCGTTAAGACGTGCATGCAAATCTTGTGCAATGTCACTGTGTTCATCTAACTGTTTAGCAAATACGGAAGCTAATTCAAAATCATTTAAGTTAATGAGTGTAATACAAGCATCTGGTGCTAACTCGTCAGGTAAATCCCACTCATCATCTTCGCTACAAAACTGATAAATTGCTTCCATCAAGGTTTTCTTTGAAATTAAGCTCTCACCTTTGGCTGATTGTAATTGTGCATGTATGACACCCTCAAGTGCACTATAGGCGAAATCTAAATTACGACCTTCTTCTGTTTTAGCACGATGGAGAGTCGATGTGAGTTCATTTTGTAACTTGTAAATCTGTTTTGGCTCATCGCAATGAGCGACATTTTCAATAATACTTCGGGTGTAGTTAAACAAATGATTTGTTCCCGCATGCACCGATCGGCGAGATAAGTTCAGTAAGTGTCCGTAACTGTCTTTTACAAGCGCGTGATCATCATTGGCTTTAGCAACTTCTACCATAAACTGGTGACGTTTCATGGAGTAGGGTGATAACTCAACGCTTCGCTCTAGTGTCGTTCTTGCCGCTTCTTTTTGTTGATTTGCCAGTTGTACCTTGGCGAGCAAATCAATTGCTTCAACGTTGGTTGCTTGCGACTTTATTAGCACCTTAAGAATTTTTTCAGCTTGTTCAAACTCTTCCAGGCCCAGCTTTGCACGTGCCAGATTTAAATTTGCCCAAGGGAGGTCTCGCTCTTTAAGCAATGGTTCTAAATATCTCATTGCTTCGCTATTTTGACCCACATCGCACATTAATCCTGTCATCATTTGTAAGATGACTGCACTATATCGATTTTTTTCTTTAATTAATGTCTGACACGCAAGGATAGCGCGAGGTAAGTCTTGTTTATCCAAGCACTGATAGATGCTCGATAACGCTTGTCGTTTATTCCAAGCTTTCTGTAATCTACTATCTAATAAACGCTGCGAAAAAGGTTTGATAATGTAGTCATCTGGCGCCATTTCCATAGTGCCTAAAACAATGGCTCGGTCGGTTTCAGCAGAAACAATAACAAACAATGCTGTCGGCTTGATTAGACGCAGCGCTCGCAGCTCTTCAAGTAACTGCGTTCCGTTTTTACTTCCTAAGTTATATTCAACCATTAATAATTGATAATCTTTACCACGGCATGAGCGTAGCGCTGATTCGCCACTATCAGAGAAGTCGACGTGCTTAACGCCGAAATTCGTCAATATTCCTTTCATCATGATCTGGAAAGGGCGTTGGGGATCGACTAGCAGTACTTTTAACTGGTTGTAGGGTATTTTTTGTAACGTCGACAAAGACTTATCCTATAACTTAAAGAATTATTTCTGTTTTCTCTATCATATAAGAAGTTATGGGCAAAAATAAAGACTTGAATGCGAAAACAATCAATTAGATTAGTTAGGTTGTTGAGCTAGGTAGAGAATATTTAGGACGACATTAAAGAAGAGCTTGATGGTGGAGGGAGGTGGATTCGAACCACCGAAGGCTGAGCCGGCAGATTTACAGTCTGCTCCCTTTGGCCACTCGGGAACCCCTCCAATCAAGTGGCGCGAATAATAGATAATTTATTTCCTAAGGTAAAGGAGTTTTTTTAATAATTTCACTAAAGTTTTCATATTATTAGCCGATAGCATACTTAGTGTTCAAAGTGATGGTTTGTTATGCAAGCAGGCAATATATTAGTTAGTGAGTTACAGCTCGGTCAACGACTTAATCAGTGTGTCAGAGAAGGCAATAAAAGCGAATTTGATTTGCTGTTGTCTATGCTGTCGACTGATGTGGGCGACCAAGATCAGTTCTCAACAATTAATACTGTAGAATCTGAGCAAGCCACTTCCTTGCGAGCGCAATTCGATGTTCCTCAGGCGCAGTTACTGAGCTCTCGTGAATCAAGCCAACAAGACTATTCAATGTCACTTGCTGATTTAGCGCGGGAAGAAGGGTTAGTGGCTGCGCGGTTGCAGCATTGTTTACGTCCTGATGTACTGCATTTTGATGTAGATAGAATCGAAGGTTTTACCGATGATGTTACTGATAACCTTTCGCCAACGATTGAAGCACGATTATTGGGACAAGACTTCACGAAAAACAAACCTCATATCAATTTTGATGAAGTTATTGCCACTCAAAAAGACTATGACGCACAACTATTTGTCGCTTAGCTACCACAACACTTTTTAAATTTCTTACCACTTCGGCAAATACAGTAGTCATTTCGTTTTGGCATCGCTGCCGATCGTTGAGGGTAGGTTGCATCGACATAATACCAGCAGGAAGATTCACGTTTTTCAAATCGCGTAGCCAATTCGTCATCCATTATCTGTTTCTCAAAACGAGATATTTCATGATGATGTTGTAATTGCCCATCTTGTTTAAACCAAGCAACAAATTCTACAATGTCGGGTTGCGGGGTTGCTTTGATGTCTAACCCTAGCCATTGACACTGATTGTTCCATTGCTCAATGCTAGAAACAGAGACATGTTGACGTGTGGTGGGACTATGGGTTGCAAAAAGGTAATGACAATCATCTTTGACAAAGGCACAGTACCTACTGCGCATTAGTTGCTGAGCTGTTTCAGGTAGTGCGTTAGAATGATGGAATGGCTGACAGCATTCTTGATAAGGTTCTGAGCTGCCACAGGGGCATAGATCTACAATCATTACAGGGGTTCTTGATTAACTAACGTTGGGCAACGTAATTTTCAATCGGATAATACTCATCGTAATGTAAGCCATCTATCTTTTTAGCTTTGATGTAGTTTTTGATTTTTGATTTTGAATTTGCCTCAGACCAAATTCCCCACCGCCCATCTTCTTGTAATGCGAAGGTGATAGTAAACTTTCCCGCGTGTTGTTTTGGCGGCTGTTTACTCTCTTGCGGAGGAATTACGGTCACGACATAATAGCCAACATCATGAATACTTTTAGTATCCGTGAATCGATTGGTTACTCTAAATTGTAGATCTAGTGAAGAATTGTGTTTTTTAAGACGTGAAAAGTATTTATCGTAAAGTTTATGTAAGCTTTGGTGGCCATGAATAATTGGCATCGAGCCACCTGTCGAAATATAAATTCCGTTAGGATTATACACATCCGTCATTTTTTGAGGATCAAGTGATGTATAAGCATGAGTTAACGATTGATAACACTCATTGACGTTGGCTTTGTTATCTTCAGATTTTTTATCGCTAGATATTGCCTCCGTAGCGAAAACAGATAACAACAGGCAACTTGAGAATAATAATCGACGTAACATAACTATTTACTTTACTTATAAAAACACAATCTATTTTGCGACATGGCATTGTAAATTAACAGCGAGTATTTGCCACAAAATGTTTCAGCACGCATCATACAACAAATTGGTGATTTAGATATAAAGATAAATCAATAAGAAGTGACAAATTGCAGCTAACAGTACAAAAATATGCCAAATCGCATGGTTGAACGGAATTTTATGATTGAGGTAAAAATAAACCCCTGAAGAATAAATTAAACCGCCACCTGCTAACAACGCTAATGCCATGACGGGCAATGCTTGTACCAATTCATAAATAACAAACAATGACAACCAGCCCATAACTAAATAGGTCA
This sequence comes from Gammaproteobacteria bacterium MedPE, assembly GCA_001874365.1. Lineage (GTDB taxonomy): Bacteria > Pseudomonadota > Gammaproteobacteria > Enterobacterales > Psychrobiaceae > Psychrobium. The sequence continues at coordinate 4,897 of MPDF01000083.1, forward strand.
GGACAGAAAATTTCTTATACTGGCTGCCAAATTTAAGTTTGATTCCTATACCAATTAACGCACATAGCCACACTAAGCCTAATACGCTGTATCCCATTACACTGGGAATAGTATGCACAATTAATGGCGTATAGGTCCCCGCAATCAGCAAATAGATTGCACAATGATCAAAGAGTTTAAAAGCGTGTTTTTTAGCAGGATCTTTCGCGCCGTGATATAACGTCGACGCAAGCATTAATACGGTAAGACTTACGCTGTAGATAATAGTGGTAGTGAGTTGTATGATGTCTTGGTGTTGAAAATAGCTGATAATAAACGCAATGGACGCAATAACACCAAACACGGCACCTATACCGTGAGTTAATGTGTTGAGGTACTCTTCTTTCGTGCCATAAGCAGGACTAGATTGTGCATTTTTTGTGGTTGACAGAGACATTTTATATTTTTAGCTAACAAGTGTACGCTCAATTTATAGTTATCCCTGCTTAATGTCAAACGGTAGTTTGAAAGCCAACATGATTTGTTGGCTAACAATGAGGTTAATTACATTTTGGGTGTAAATAGCGAATGATAAAGCTTGCCGGCAAATTCATCAGTCATGCCTGAGATGTAATCACAAATAATGCGCATTTGAACATCATCTTTTTTATCTTGGGCTAGGCGCCAACGCTCTTTGGTATTTTCAGGTAACAGCCGATACGGATCTGAGGTAAAGGCTTCAAATAATTCCATGACTATTTGCTGTCCTTTGTATTCCATCGCTTGAAACTCTGGTTTGCGGATCACGCGCTTAAATACAAACCCTTTTAGAATTTCCAAAAATTGCGAATATTCACTATTGAGTTTGGCGTTGTAAGCTAAAAGTGGTTCGTCAAATTGTGAGTTATGCTCGATTTTTATTGCGGTCACAAAGCTATTCACCAGTTCACCAATGGCGTCTTTTCGAAGATAGGCTTCATCGCTAAATAAAAAGAGTGTGAGCTGATCAATATCGACGTTAAGCATTTCGGGGTTTAATGCTTTTACTGGCGCTACAACATCTCTCATCCACAAATTGTAATTGACAGTCCCCATCACAATAGCGTCTTCAAGATCGTGGACTGAATAGGCGATATCATCAGCCAATTCCATCACTGAACAGTCAAAGGATTTATAGAGGCTGCGCTTATGAATACTCGTAATACCGTTGATTTCAGTTTGTTTGGCGGTTCTTATTAATAATTTATCATTATCGGTTAAGGGGTCTAATACCCAATCTAGTGCACTTGAATCGACATCAAAAATCGCTTTGGGAGGTAACCAATTATGGGCTTTAAGTTGACGAAAGCTGCTGGTGGGCTGATCCTGATATTCTCCAACGACTTCACTAAAGGTTACCGGATATTTTAACGTGCCTAACAAACTACGGCGTGACAAGTTCATCCCGAAATCTTTGGTATAAGGCTCTAATCGGGTAAGAATGCGAAATGTTTGGCCGTTTCCTTCGAAACCGCCATGATCGCGCATCATGTAATTTAATGCAATTTCACCGCCGTGACCAAAAGGTGGATGCCCTATATCATGTGCTAACCCCAAGGTTTCAATAAGGGTTTCGTCAAATTCAAAATGACTAAAATCAGGGTACTGATTTTTTAATTGACTAATAATGCCTGAGCCAATTTGCGCTACTTCCAATGAATGAGTAAGGCGCGTGCGATAAAAATCGCTTTGGCCTATGCCCACCACCTGTGTTTTGGCTTGCAGGCGTCTAAACGCCGCACTATGAAATAACCGAGCACGATCCCGTTGGTGCAGGGAGCGATGATCTGGTGGTCTTGCACTATGACTTGGGCCTTTACGCGTTAGCCATAATGCGCAATCGTGTTTATTCATGGTTTTTCCTAAGCATGATAGTCGCCTTTATTACTGACGATAATTTTCTAAAAACTGTCCAAAACGCTGCATTGCCGCAGTAAGATCTTGCACGTATGGCAATGTCACAATACGCAGATGATCTGGCTCTGGCCAGTTAAATGCCGTGCCGTGTACTAACAAAATCTTTTCTTTTTTAAGCAGATCAAACACAAGTTGTTGGTCATCTTTTAAATTAAACTTCTTAACATCTAATTTAGGGAACATATACATGGCGCCTTTAGGCTTAACACAACTTACACCGTCAATGCTGGTTAAAATGTCATAGCAGGCATCACGTTGTTCTAGTAGGCGACCGCCGGGTAAAATAAGCTCATTAATACTCTGATAACCACCGAGTGCCGTTTGAATGGCGTGTTGACAAGGAACATTGGCACAAAGGCGCATCGATGCCAACATGTTTAAACCTGTTATATAACCAGCAGCGAGTTCTTTATTGCCAGAAATAACCATCCAGCCTGCACGAAAACCTGCGATGCGATAGGCTTTAGATAAACCATTGAAGGTAACAATAACAACGTCTTCCGCTAATGAAGCAGTATGAACATGAGTCGCCTCATCAAATAAGATTTTGTCGTATATTTCGTCAGAGAAAACCATCAGGTTAAATTCGCGAGCAACTTGTAATAATTGCTCAATGATCTCTTTAGTATACACCGCGCCTGTTGGATTATTTGGGTTGATTAACACAATGGCTTTGGTATTTTTACTGACTTTACTTCTAATATCATCAATGTCTGGAAACCAATTGGCTTGTTCATCACAACGATAATGCACCGCCTTACCACCGGCCAAATTAACCGATGCCGTCCATAACGGATAGTCAGGCGCTGGCACTAACACTTCATCGTTATTGTTTAACAGCGCCATCGTCGCCATTTGAATGAGCTCTGAGACACCGTTACCGATATAGATATCTTCTACATCTATGTTTGGAATGATTTCTTGGTAGTGGTGGAATACTGCTTTACGCGCCGAAAATAGTCCTTTGGAATCACAATAGCCTTGTGCCTGTGGCAGGTTATGAATAACATCACGCACGATTTCATCAGGGGCTTCAAAACCAAAAGGGGCAGGGTTACCAATGTTTAATTTCAGAATACGATGACCGTCTTCTTCCAGACGCTGTGCTTCATCATGAACAGGACCTCGAATGTCATAGCAGACATTGTGTAATTTATCTGACTTCTTAAACACGACTTTACTTCCATAGCTTGAGTTTTGTGGGGATTGGCAAACAACATAACGTATTGCTGTAAGAGAAAATAGTGTAATAAGACGAAAGGATAAAAAAAACCTCGCTAAGCGAGGTTTTTAGTGCATTTTGAGCTAACTTAGTTAACTTTTAGATGATTACGCTAATTCAGCTAAGCACATCTCTTCTTGAATTTGTGCAACCCATGCAGATACACGTTGGTCAGTTAGCTCTGGCTGGCGATCTTCATCGATACCAAGACCAACGAATTGACCATCGTCAGTTAATGCTTGTGACTGTTCAAATTCATAACCATCAGTTGACGTATGACCGACAATAATTGCGCCACGTGGCTCAATGATATCTTTTAAAGTGCCCATCGCATCTAAGAAGTACTCTGAGTAATCTTCTTGGTCGCCACAACCAAAAATGGCAACTAGCTTATCGTTAAAATCAATGTTTTCTAATTCAGGGAAAAAATCATCCCAATCACATTGTGCTTCACCGTAGTACCAAGTTGGGATGCCTAATAGCAGTAAATCAAACGCGGCAATTTGCTCAGGCGTTGATTTTGCGATGTCGTGAACTTCAACTAAGTTTTTACCCAGTTGTTTTTGGATCATTTTAGCAACGGCTTCAGTGTTACCCGTGTCGCTACCAAAAAACATGCCTACGCTAGCCATAAAGTTTCCTATGTATTTTCTAATTCGTTGGTTGTTAATGCCATTTTATCATCAGCAGATGACAAATTGTTGATTTGGGTCATTAACATTGATTCTATTAATTGGCCACGACTCACGTTATGAGCGTTAGCCAAATCGTTTAAAATGTCGAACAATTGTTCATCGACTTTTAGCTCAACGCGTTTTAGTCCCTTTGCTTTATCCCGTTTTATCTGGTTGCGTTTATTAACCAGTAATTGATCTTTACGAGATAACGGATTGGTTTTGGGACGTCCACGATTTTTTTCGTTAGCAAAAAGATCAATGGTTGTTCTATCGTTAGATGCTTTTGCCATAACTTAATTATTATTTCTTACTACTAATAAGGTTGTTAACAGTCGCTCACAAATGACTAAACTAACCTAGGCCTTGAGTATTCCAAAATGCTTGAATAATACCTTTGGCGATAAAACCCAGACAACCGAACGTTAAAACGCCCCACACGACAACTCTTCCTGCAAAAGGTACTTCGCCTTTTTTTAATACATCATGAATTGCCATACCAATAAGGAAAAATATTCCCGCAAACAAAAGGTTTAAACCCAGTGCTTCAAATTGTTGATATTGTTGAGGTGTCATTGCTTGTCTAATTGACCATGAAAAATAGTGACGCGCAATATAGCATAATCATTTTCCGACTGCCATGCATTACATCACTATATTTAAAGACTTTTGAACGCCGATTCTAGTCGAGATTTTTAGCGATGAAATCACCGACGATTTTATTAAAGCTCGCCGGTTTTTCGGCGTGAAGCCAATGGCCGGTGCCTTGAATTATTTTCGCTTGAGCCTTGGGAAAGTACTGCATAATTTGCGGACGATGCTCACTGAGAATGTAATCTGAATTCTCGCCTTTAATAAAGAGTGTCGCCCCATCAAATTGCTCACAGCCTGTTAACCCACCAATGATGGTTTCATAATTCGCGGCGAGATTAGCAATATTACAACGCCAAATAAACGCGTCATTTTCTTTCGCTAGGTTTTTCAACAAGAATTGGGCTGTACCAGCATCAATACCATGATTTGTGACAATGGTCGTCGCGTCGCTACGATTAGCAAGCGTCGATAAATCAATGGCGTTTAATGCGTCAAATATGTGCGTGTGGCGATGACTATAGGTCACTGGCGCAATATCGGCAACGACAAGTGATTTAACAAGTTGTGGAAAATCTAACGCCAATTGCATTGCCACTTTACCGCCCATCGAGTGACCGACAAAATGACACTGGCTTAGCGCTAGATTCGATAGTAGGTCGGCTAATTCTGCAGCTAATCTGGGGTAATCAAACGTTTCAATATGACTTGATAGACCGTGATTGGGTAAGTCTACGCTAATCACTTCAAAGCGCTCGCTAAGGTGACGTGCTAATCGACCAAGATTATCTAAGTTTCCGAATAATCCGTGGATTAAAATGACAGGCTGACCTTGACCAATACGTTTAAAATTAATGCCCATAATGACTCATCGTTAAAAATTTGAGGGTATTTTGAAGTGTAGGACTCATAAAATCAAATCAGAACTGATGTTATCTTATTAATTCAAACGCCTGTTTAGTTGCTGGCGTTGTTATAACTGGATAAAAACGGTGATTTAAACGACAAAGGTTGAATTAGTTCAATATTTTATTGTTAACATATGGACTAAAGTCGCAAGCTTGTTACCATAGTTTGATAGGCATGCTTCATGCCATAAAGAAATAACAATAATAAGGTTAAATCAACTATGCCAACCGCCAAAAAATCTCCACTTTATATTCCTTATTCAGGCCATGCGTTAATCGATACCTCATTGTTAAATAAAGGCAGTGCCTTTAGTAAACAAGAGCGTGAAACATTTAATTTAAGTGGCTTATTACCGCCGCTTATTGAAACCATTGAAGAGCAAGTTGATCGTGCATATGGTCAATTTAGTGCCTTTACAAACAGCTTAGATAAGCACGTTTATTTACGCCGCATTCAAGACATGAACGAGACATTGTATTACTCGCTTATACAGGCGCACTTAGAAGAAATGATGCCAATCATTTACACGCCAACCGTGGGTGAAGCATGTGAGAAGTTCTCTGACATTTATCGATGTGCTCGTGGATTATTCATCTCGTACGATCAGCGCCACGATATGGACGACATTTTACGTAATGCCATTAAGCCCAACGTTAAAGTTATCGTTGTTACAGACGGTGAGCGTATTCTTGGTCTAGGTGACCAAGGGATGGGAGGAATGGGGATCCCGATCGGTAAGTTATCTTTGTACACGGCCTGTGGTGGTATCAGCCCAGCTTATACGTTGCCAGTGATGTTAGATGTAGGCACAAACAATCAATCGCTCATTGATAACCCAATGTACATGGGTGTCAAGAAGCCACGCATCGATGACGATGAATATTTCGAATTTGTCGATATGTTTATTCAAGCTGTTAAACGCCGTTGGCCTAAAGTTTTACTACAGTTTGAAGATTTTGCGCAGCCAAAAGCGATGCCACTATTAGAACGTTACCGTGATGAATTGTGTTGTTTTAATGATGATATTCAAGGAACTGCAGCGGTTACCGTTGGTTCATTATTAGCAGCTTGTAAGGCAAAAGGTGAAAAACTATCGCAGCAAACGGTTAGCTTTTTAGGCGCTGGCTCAGCGGGTTGTGGTATTGCTGAAGCCATTATTATGCAAATGGTAACAGAAGGCATCAGCGACGAAGAAGCACGACGTCGCGTCTTTATGGTTGATCGCTTTGGATTAGTGACCAAGGGCATGTCAGATTTACGTGATTTCCAAGAGCGCTTGGCGGCTGAGCCATCGTTGACTCAAGACTGGGAAGTAAGCGGTGAATATCCGACGTTACTGGAAGTAATGAAGGGCGCCAAACCAACCATTTTAATTGGTGTGTCTGGCCAACCTGGTCTGTTTACCCATGCTGTTATTAAAACAATGGTTGAGCATTGTGCTCGCCCGATTATTTTTCCATTGAGTAACCCATCTAAACAAGTTGAAGCAACGCCAATGCAAGTTATTGAATGGACTGATGGTAACGCAATTGTTGCTACAGGTAGCCCGTTCGCGCCGTTTGAATACAATGGACAAACGTTTGAAATCCCACAATGTAACAACAGTTATATCTTCCCTGGCTTAGGATTAGGTATTATCGCTTGTGGTGCAAAACGAGTAACAGATGAGATGTTAATGGCGACTAGTTTGTGTCTTGCTAATGTGTCACCCATGGTTGCGCAAGGCGAGGGTAGTTTATTGCCGCCATTGACAGAGATTGCCAATATTAGTAAACAAATGGCATTTGATGTCGCAAAAGTGGCTATTGAACAAGGCCATGCTCTGGCAATTGATGACGAGATGCTGAAAGCTAAAATTGAGAAAAACTTCTGGCTACCACAATATCGCGACTATCGCCGCGTATCTAAATAGCAACTTTCAAAAGTAATGGAGCTTTGACGCTCTTTATGTATAATCGCAGGACACTAAAAATATTGTCCTGTGATTGTAAGAAAATTATTTTGATTTATAAGGGGTTAAAATGAAATCCATCGAGGTAGAAAACGACCTATATCGTTATATTGCTAGCCAAACTGAATCGATTGGTGAGGATGCATCTGCTATTCTTCGACGTCTATTAGGTTTGCCACCTGTTGGTGAAATTGCGGTCGATGGCCCATTGAAAGACCCTGTTGAAGTTAAAAAGAATGCCGTTGTAAAGCAAGTTGCAAAAGAGATTAAATCAATTACCGCAAGTGTTATTGATCCAACAGATTTTACATGGCTAGTGATGCCAACACAGATCAGTGAACACAAAGCTGCTGTTGGCCGCTTTTTGTTTTTGCTAGAGCAGTTGCACAACATGGCGCCAGAAAATTTTGACGCTGTTTTATCAATTAGCGGCCGTGACCGCGTTTACTTTGCGAAAGATGAAGCGACATTATTGGCGTCTAACGCGAGTACTAAACCAAAGCAAATTGGTCAAACACCTTACTGGGTTATTACTAATTCAAACACAGGTAAGAAACGCTCAATGTTAACTCAGTCTCTTGAATTACTTGGCTGCGAAAAAGCGCAAGCTAAAACCATCGCTGAGCAAATTTAAGTGCCGTAATGTCAATTCGTTTTGATATAAAAAAAGGAACCTAATGGGTTCCTTTTTTTATTCATTAGCTTATTGAACACTAATTATTATCTGCAATGATTAGCTTTCGCCTTCATCATCAATAGGTACGCCGTACAAATATAAGCTGTGGTTAGTTAATTTAATACCATTTGCTTTAGCAATGTCACGTTGACGCTGTTCGATGATTTCATCATGGAACTCAATAACTCGACCAGTATTTAGGCAGACTAAATGATCGTGATGTTCTTTACTGCTCAGTTCGAATACTGACTTGCCGCTATCAAAGTGGTGACGAGTTACAATACCTGCATCATCAAATTGGTTTAATACACGATAAACTGTCGCTAAGCCAATTTCTTCACCTTGCTCAAGCAAGATTTTGTAGAGATCTTCCGCACTGATGTGTTGATTAGCAGGTAATTGCAGGATTTCTAAAATTTTGATACGCGGTAAGGTAACTTTTAGACCCGCTCTTTTTAGTGCTAAATTTTCGTCAGCCATTATTGTCTCTTATTTAATAAGTTGAGTTGAAATTAATAATAACAGTGTAAATCCAAGATTTCATTATAAAAGATCTGCACTGTTAAATTATTTGTCGTAGATGGTTAAAATTTTTACCGTTATTGCTGATAAAATTGACAAGCAGAAGTGTAATGTAAGGGATAGAAATGGTTGCTCACGGCGATGTAGAGTTTCAATGGAGTGAACAGCATTTTAAAGAAGGAAATATCGATGTTGGTCTTGACGCTGCACTTTTAGGTTGGGAGGAAGTACAAAAAGAGGCTACTCTGAAAAATGTGTTTTGTGGATATTCTAGTAATACTGGTTATGACTTTACTGCTCTAAAGTATGATGTAGGATTGTAGTGGTACAGTGAAT
>MPDF01000084.1 GCA_001874365.1 Gammaproteobacteria bacterium MedPE
AACTTTCCTTCGGCAAAGACTGCAAACAATTATTTTGTATTGCCACAATTAGCCTAATCTTATGTGGATGTGGTTCAACACCATCAACCAAAACGCCTAATGTTACGAATGCAATTAAGCTCGGCCAAGCAACACAGTCACATCGCTATTATTCAGATAAAGCACTACAGTCATCAGGCGCTAATCAACAAGCTTATTATCTTTTGGCATTACGCGCAGCGCTTAATAGTGGCCAATTGGATGCTGCAGATAGATATTTAGGATTATTGCCTAGCATCAGTATGCTAAATGATGATCACCGTTTAGAGTTACAGTTACTGCAAAGTTTACGTTTTGCCTATGCCGACGATTTATCATTAGCCATTGCCACCTTATCACCATCATCAAATTGGCAAGTTTCCGAAAATCGCCTAGTTACTCTTTATCAGCAGCGTGCCAACTTCCTTACTCAAAATCAGCAACCAGCTTTAGCGGCAAATGATTTAATTGATGCATTATCCTTAGCGCAAGAGGAATCATTAAAAACGTCATTACGCCAGACAATTTGGCAAGAATATCAATTACTAACAATTGAAGAGTTAGAGTCTCTCCTAAGCACCGCAACGTCGACAGAACAGTCCGGATGGTTAGCATTAGCAATTATTGGAAAAAACGCTATACAGTCACCGGAATCTTTGCAGCAACAACTTATGCAATGGGGAGCGCAATACCCTAGTCATGCATTAAGTAACCATATACCGGAGCGCTTGGTTGCAGCGGCAAATGTCATTCCTTATACACCGAAAAAAATAAGTGTTATTTTACCGCTATCGGGGCGTTATGAACGCATTGGACAAGCTGTTCAAAATGGCATTTTGAGTAACTTAATGGCACAAAATAGCGAACAAGAGATCCAATTAATTAACAGTAATGACGTCGGTGCTGTCGCCGCTTACCAACAAGCGATAGATTCTGAAAGTGAATTCATTATTGGACCGCTATTAAAAAATAATGTTGAACAGGTCGCAGCTATAGAAACCACAATACCAACGTTATTTCTCAATACACCAAGAGATAATAATGCCGCCCAAAATCAATTTTTCTTCTCGCTAGATAAAGAAAGTGAAGCACTGCAAGGCGCTAAATATATTTATCAACTTGGGAAGAGCCATCCTGTTATTGTGGCGCCAGACAATGTACGAGGTCATCAAATTTCAACGCTATTCTCGCAACAATGGCAAGAGCTTCATAAGGGGGATTTTGGCGCAGAAGATGTTGAAGTCATCTTTTTCAAAAAAGACAGTGAACTCAAAGCAACAATTGAGCGTCTGTTCGAAACAGATAAATCGCAAAAACGAATCAACACAATGCGCTACCTTGTTGGCAATAAAATGGAGGCAGAGACTCACTCTCGCCGAGATATTGATGCGATATATCTAGTCGCAAACCCAAAACAAACTTCAATGTTGATGCCATCTGTTGAAGTTACAGTCAGCGCCTATGCCAACCAAGTACCAGTCTTTGTTGGTTCAAGTGGCAATGCATACCGCATGACTGACTCAGGCTTAACTCACTTAAATCAACTAACAATTAGCGAAATCCCTTGGTTATTATCAACCGACAATGACCTGTCGCCATCAAAAATCAAACGTATGTGGCCTAAAATGAAACAAAGCCAATTAAGGCTATTTGCAATGGGGCATGATGCTTACGGTTTAATTGAACGGCTAGCTCAAATGAGGCTTTTTCCAGAATACCGCTTACAAGGGCTTAGCGGTCAGCTGAATTTAGATGAACAAAGTAAAATTCATCGTGAAATGTCATGGGCACAATTCCAACGCGGACGCCTCAAGAAAATTCAATAGAGACTAAAAATGCGTGAACAAGGTAGTAAATATGAGCAAATCGCAAAAACTCATTTACAAAACCATGGGTTAGTAGCGATTTGTGATAATTTTTCGTGTAGAGTCGGTGAAATTGATTTAATAATGTCTGATAATAAGACATTAGTTTTTGTTGAAGTAAAACAGCGAGCCAGTGAGGCTTTTGGTGGTGCCTTAGCAGCTATATCAGCTGCTAAGCAAAATCGAATTATAAAGTCGGCGATGTTGTATTGCCAGCTCAACAACATAAACTTTGAACAACAAGCCAGTCGCTTTGATGTAGTGGCAATTACAGGCTCGGCTGAGCCATTAAAGATTGAATGGATAAAGCACGCTTTTCCACAGTAAAAATATAAGGTATCAAACATGTTAGAGCGCATTAAAGAATGTTGCACACAGAGCATCCAAACTAAAATAGACGCATTAGAAGTTCTTCCACCGTCAATCGAAAAAGCAGCTCAAGCAATGGTCACTTGTCTTTTAAATGACGGAAAAATTTTAACCTGTGGCAATGGCGGCAGTGCTGGCGATGCTCAGCATTTCTCTTCAGAATTATTAAACCGCTTTGAAACTGAGCGCCCAAGCTTACCAGCAATCGCTTTAACAACAGACAGCTCAACATTAACATCTATCGCTAATGACTATAGCTATTCAGAAGTATTTTCTAAACAAATTCGCGCCCTAGGTCAGCCTGGCGATATTTTGTTAGCGATTTCCACCAGCGGTAACTCTGAAAATGTTATTAAAGCGATGGAAGCGGCTGTAAGCCGTGACATGGTCATTGTAGCATTAACTGGTAAAGACGGTGGCGACATGGCTGGCTTATTAAGTGTAAATGATGTTGAAATTCGTGTTCCTTCAACAAGTACCGCCCGTATCCAAGAAGTTCATTTGCTGGCTATCCATTGCTTATGTGATGCTATTGATCGCACTTTATTCCCTCAAGAAGAAGATCAGGAGTAATTTAAGCATGCGCCATCACAAGTCACTTAAACTGGCCGTTTGCTTAACTGCTTTTATGTCTTTGCAAGGTTGTGTATCAGGAATTGTACTAGGCGCTCTCGGCGTAGCAAGTGTTGTTAATGATCGAAGAACAACAGCAACACAATTAGAAGATGAGTCTATTGAGTTAAAAGCCAATAGCGCTATTGATAAAAATAAAGGTTTAGACGAACATAGTAATATTAGTATTGTCAGCTATAACAGAACCGTCCTATTAATTGGTCAGGTTCCTAATGCTATGCTGCGAGATCGTGCTGCGAAGATTGCAGGTGATGTTGAGAATGTTACGCGAGTACACAATCAGTTACGCATTGGCAATAAAACCGCACTGACTACTCGAACCAACGATACGTGGTTAACCTCTAAAGTCAAAGTTGCATTAACCGCTGATGAAACACTTAAAGGCAGCCAAATCAAGGTGATTACCGAACATGGTGAAGTATTTTTGATGGGATTAGTTACTCAACAAGAAGGCAACCTAGCTGCTGAGTTAGCACGTAACGTTAGTGGTGTCAAACAAGTCATTAAAGCATTTGAATACCAGTAATACCTAAGCGCCTACAAGCTTATAGGCGCTTTGTTTATCTTTATGCACGAAAACCTTTTAGCGCATAATGTAAAATGTACCCATAGCAAATAATTGGTAACAAAAAGCTTAACTGTAAGCCCAAGCTATCAGCAATAACGCCTTGCAACAGAGGTACTAACGCACCGCCTACAATGGCTAAACAGAGTAATCCTGCGCCTTTACTCTTCATAGCGCCCAAGCCATTAACTGCCAAACTGAATATCGTTGGAAACATTATCGAATTACATAAGCCCAGCGATAAGATAGCGAACATTGCCAGATTCCCTTGACCAAAACTCACTGCCAGTAATAATACCATCGCGGATATTGCATTAAAGGCTAGCGCCTTATTTGCAGCGATTTTTTGCATGATTAAAGCACCAAGAAAACGTCCAACTAATGCACCGCCCCAATAATACGTAATGTACTTTGCTGCCTCATGCTCAACAAGCCCCGCAATATTACTTTCACCTAAAAAGTTAACCATTAAGCTACCGATTGCGACTTCTGCACCGACGTACATAAAAATCGCTCCAGCACCAAGTAGTAAATGCGGATATTGCATCACTGATGCTTGCGGAGCATCATCTTCACAAACTAAAGAAACCTCGGGCAATTTTAACGCACTAAAGATCGCAGCTAATATCAATAACATTGCCGCTAATGTTACGTAAGGCATTTGTACTGATTGAGCTTGGGCTAGGCGTTGGGCTTCATTCATGCTTGAGAAATCTCCCGCAACTGCTGATAGGATTAATAAGCCGCCAAAATAAGGGGCTATTGTAGTTCCCAAAGAGTTAAATGCTTGCGTCATGGTTAAGCGGCTAGCGGCAGTGTCTTTATCACCTAACTCAGTAACGTAAGGATTAGCTGATACCTGTAATACAGTTATGCCTGACGCCAATACAAATAATGCGCCTAAAAACCATCCATAAACTTGCGTTTGTGCGGCAGGATAAAACAGCAAACAGCCAATACTCGCAACGGTTAATCCGATGACAATTCCCTTTTTATATCCGACTTTCTTAACTAACATCCCAGCAGGTAAAGAGACAATAAAGTATGCACCAAAAAAGCAAAATTGAATAAGCATTGCTTGCGCATAAGTTAACGAAAAAACGCCTTTAAGGTGTGGAATAAGAATATCATTTAAACAAGTGATAAATCCCCACATGAAAAATAACGACGTTAAACTTATAAGGGAAAACCGGTAGTTCTGATTAGCTGCTGGTACTTGTTGACTTATAGAATCCATAATTAAGGTCCATTATTATTTTAATATTAGCGTGTCGAATACATCACTCGTGATATATCCTAAATTTTTGTTACCGTTTTGAGGAACGATAGCCGTTGAGCCCATAAAGCTTTCACGTGAATAGCTACCGTCGTTGTCACAATATGCCACCATAAATCCAAGTTGCTTGTTTTTAGAAAGATTAACAGGCTTATTTTTCGCGTTACTTCTTAAAGAAAAACTCTTATCATAAATTCGAATAGAGAGCTCCCAAATGATGTGATGAGGAGATGAAGCCTGGCGTCGCCATTGACTTGTTACGTGCTCATTTAACAAAACAAAGTTAGTTGTTCCATCTTCATTTGATTCCCCTATATCCACTATTTGGTTGTCTAACGCGACATGGTAAGCAAAGGCATTAAAATTAAACTGATGATTACCGCCGGACTTATCTTCATCAACAAAAATTTCTAAACAATCATCGTCCCAATAGCTATCTAACGGATCGGGGTGACGATCAAACAACTGATCATCAGTGATCTCTGCGAGTAAATATATTTGCTGATCGTCCCAAAGCATCTTAAATCGGCCACTAAAGTCATCAGGCGTTGGCACAGCGCCTAAAATATGCTGGTCAATTTTATACCAAGGTGCTTTCGCCCAATCAGTTTCATTCGCCCTACCATCTATCACAATAGCCGACTTGGTATGAATAGCATCAAGCGCTTTTGCAGGTATAGCCATCATTATTGATACTAAAAACCATAACGATTTATTCATGAGTAACTCCCGTAAAGTGACTAGTAATAGAGTCTATTAGCTGTTTCTTTGGCCTATCGATATTAAATGTAGCGACGTCAACTTCGTTACCATCCGGAAGCTCCAATGCATCAAATTGACTTTCTAGCAGCGCAGAAGAAAAAAAGTGGTCACCTCTGTTATCGAGACGCTTAGCAATGAGCTTGTGACTACCAGTGAGAAATATAAAATGACAGTCGAGATCTAATCGGCGAAATAAATCACGATGAGCACGCTTTAACCCAGAAAACGCTAAAACAATAATTTGCTCGTCAGCTTGCTGTGAAATGTAGTGTCCCATTCGCTCAACCCAAGGTAATCGTTGCTCATCCGTTAGCGGCTTATTTTTTTGCATACACGCTTTAGCCTCAGATGAATGAAAATTGTCACCATCTAACATCTGAGCATCCCAATATGCTGCTAACTCGGCGGCTATTGTCGATTTTCCACAACCACTAACCCCCATAACAATATATAGTCGTCTGGTGTCTAAGCTATTACTCATGGCGACAACCCTCTGGCGGTATAACAACCGATAATTGATAACTTTGCGCAGAATTTAATGGCGGCAACACATTACCAACAATAGCCTGTCCATCAAGTAATAACGAAAGCCTGTCAGTCGCTTCTTGTCTCGTAATATCAAAATGAATAGTTGCGCCTCGATAATGTCTAATACCTTTAAGAGCCGACAGTTTCGATGGTAATTTTGGTTCTACAATCAATCCTTGAGCACCACCTTTCAATCCGCAAAGCTCTTCGATAACACAACGATAAAACCACGATATAGTTCCAGTATTAAATAAATGACTAGAACGTCCAGCATGCTGTGAAAATTGATGATAGGCACCGCGATAATAGTTAGGAATAAAGTTTGGCATTTGTCCTGTTTGCAAACATTTATCGATACTTGGCAACATTTTTATAAGCACATCATAAGCCGCATCATTTTGATTGTTTTGGAACAAACTATAAGCGTAAAAAATGCCAGCATGGTTATAGACTGAACCATTTTCACTAACACCAGGGTGCTTTTGAGTAACGCGCCCAACATCTTCCACCATCTGCGTAAAACTTGGTGCCAACATCATAGCTCCATAAGGTGTCATAAGCTGTTCATTGATATGATCCATGAGCATCGGCACTTCGTCCTTATTAGCTGCACCACTTAACATTGCCCAACTCTGAGGGTTTAAGAATATTCGTCCCTCTTTATCCTCTTTCACACCAAAGACACGACCGTTATCAGTAATACCACGCGCAAACCACTGCCCGTCAAATAGATGTAAAGAGACAGCTTGGTTAATGGCTCGGGCCTGCTCGCGAAAAGCCTCCAACGTTTCTTGCTTAACGTCAATTGAATACTCATCACAAAGATCGCACCAACAATTTATTGCATACGCGGTAGCTAATGATAGCCATGCCGATACGCCCTTCCCTTGGTAGCCAACCATATTCATAGGATCGCACCAATCACCCTGTTCTATATATGATAGGCCACGTTCATCTCTTGCCTTTAATAGCCAACGAAGGCTGAGTTCGATATGCTCAATCAGTGATTTAGAAACATCACTATTTGAAAAACCGACGTGCTGAGACAAGAATTCGGTATCGCCCGTTTCTCCGAGATAGCTGGCAATACAAATAGGTAGCCATACACAATGATCACTATGCGGAACCTGATTAATAAATTTGAGCTCAGCCTTATCGTGCAACAAGATGCCATCAGGCATCGACCCGTCAATGTGTTGTTGAGACAGTGCTAAGACAAAGGCTTTTTTCGCTGTATTTGGCTCAATAAAGCACATGCCCATGTTGTCTTGAATATAATTTCGAGTCTGTGGATCGCTTGATAATCGATTGACATCGCCGTGATAAAAAACTTGTCGAGGGAGCCAATGATTAACAAAATTATCTAATTCATGATTATCACTTTTAATCTGAATGCACCCAGCTCCCTGCGCTAAATAATCAGCATATTTTTTCGCGTGATGAGCTTGAGTAGAACAGCTCAAATACTTATCTTTCATGCACGCAACTTCCTGATCGTTTTGCGCAGGACCGAAAATAAATCGCAATGTTTTTTTCGCATGCCCTTTAAGCGCTTCATCAAATTGCATCACAGCAACAGGTGTTTCATAGCGGGCATCTTCATTGGGTAATATGGATGGCAGCAAAGCGTCAGGATTATGCAAACCGCCATGACCTTCAAATAGCCGCTGATTCGCAAGCCACGCAGTGGGTGTTTTATCACAGGCTAAAAATGTTAGATCTTTAAGGTGTTTATTCTCAAAATATTGTTCCACTTTTTGATAAGGCGTAATACTACGAGCCACTATCGCATTTAACGACGGTTCAAAGGTCGCGGATTGATTCATCCAAGACATATAGCCAATAGAAAAATAGGGATAGATAGATATTCTTCTCGGACGATCAGATAAGTTACAGATCTCAAACGACCATCGTTCAACGACATCATCTGTGGTCAAAGACATTACTATGGTTATCGATAAATCCAAGTAGACTATCTTCCACGTCACATCACTTGTTGTTATCGAAAACTCAAATGAATCACTCGCGATCTTCATAGGCTCATAGGGCGCAGAAAAACACTGACCAGAATCAACATCTTTTATATAAAAAAAACGACCAGGATGATGAGCGAAGTACGGATGCTCAGGTTGAATAAATGTTTTAGCTTCCAATGATGGGCCATGGGAATACTTACAAGGCTCAGGCTGCATAAATTGCGACACCACATAGCCTCGACAATTTACCTGTGTAACCATTTTACGATTCCACAAATAGCCGCTAGCATTAGGCAATGCTCGACAATCTGATAATGATAAAACAGATTGCCCTAGCGCATTTTGGCGATAGCTTATGGTCGAGTTATTCTTAGACATCGTTTGGATATTTCCCTTCAATATTATCCTTTTGGATATGTTCTAGTTGCTGATTACTCAGTGGATACAGCGCTAATAGCGGTACAGCTAATGCAGCGAAAATCGCCGGAATCAACGTCATCAATAACACAATTCCGTTTTCTGAGGCCCCACTTTGCGCTTGATTAGCGACATACCCCATTGATGAAAGAAGCCAGCCAATCATTGCCCCCGCCAGTGCACCACCAAGTTTTTGAGCGAATGCGGCGGCGGAAAATATCATCGCTGTAGCACGGCGTCCTGTGCGCCAAAATGAATAATCAGCCGTATCGGCATACATTGAAAAAACCAGTGGAGATTTAGGCCCCAGTGCGAGGCCAATCGCTATCTGAAGAACAAACATTAATGCAATATTATCTTTAGGCACGACATAAAATATCGCTGATAAAGCGGCAACAATCGACATAAGAACCATCAACAGTTTTCGCTTGTCCATCAGTTTAGTTAATAACGGCGTAGACGCAGCACCAATAGCTAGAGCAATCATGTAGGCCATGGAAAAGCTACCAATTAAATCTTCACGATTTACGTAATACTTAAAGTAAAAAGTCCCCGTACTACCTCGCAATGAAATAGTCATCATAATAATGAGAGCAAGACTAAATAAGACAATCCATGGTTTATTGGACAATAAATCACGAATATCAAGTAATACTGGTGTTTGTTGATTTGTTGGAGGAGAGATTCTTTCTTTAGTACTAAAAAAAGTAATAATAAACAATGCGGCAGCGATACAACCGTACAGCATCATCGTCAACTGCCAACCTGTTGCTTCGTCGCCTTGACCAAACCATGCGACTAATTCAGGCGTTAAATACGCAACTAAACTACCACCAGAAAATGCGCCAATAAATCTAAAGCTAGTTAGTGTAGTTCGTTGCTGTGTATCATGAGTTACTACACCTAACAGAGCACCATAAGGGACGTTAATAAATGTATAGGCCAACATCATGAATATGTAGGTAGCATACGCCCAAATCACTTTGCCACTATCATCTAAGTCCGGCACGGTAAATGTTAAAATACCAGCAGCAACAATAGGGATAATTCCCCATAAAAGATATGGTCTAAATCGGCCCCATTTTGTTATTGTCCTATCTGCAACAGCGCCCATAATTGGATCTGAAAATGCGTCAATAAGCCGCGTAACTAACATCATGGTACCGACCGTTGCTGCGGATAAACCAAAGACATCGGTATAAAAAATAAAGAGAAAAACATCAAACACACGCCAATAGAAATTAGACGCAACATCCCCACACGCATATCCCACTTTTTCTTTAATAGATAAGGCCATAAGACTCCTTAACACTCACTCTGAATTATTGTTGTTATTGTGATTTTTTATTTTATTGTGTTTGAAAACACAAATGAAAGCGCTTTCATCGTATATTCAATTAGCGCCAAAAAAAAGAAAAATTTATATTAACCCTCATAAAAACAAACTAAACACTTGAATATAAAGTGTTTAAATAAACCAACAGCAAAAGTAAAAATATCCTTTAAAAATTCTTAATTGATTATTTTTTGATTTATGTTCAAAAATTGATTGATCTATTTTTGTTAATAAATTAATGTTTATGAAAGCGCTTACATAAAACTAAAATAAACATTGCTAGGGAATCAACCATGAAAGATCAAAAAATCTTTACCAGAACGCGAATTGCGGCCAGTGTGTCCGCTGTTCTCTCAATTTCTTCTATCGCACCAGCCATGGCAGCTGAAGAAGCAAAGAAGAAAGAAATTGAACGAATTACAGTTTCTGGCGTACTTTCAAGTATTAAAGAATCAACACGATTAAAGCGAGACGGCGTTGGTGTTGTCGATGCAATTTCGGCTGAAGATATTGGTAAATTTCCAGATACTAACCTAGCAGAATCATTACAACGTATTACCGGTGTATCAATAGACAGAGCCAATGGCGAAGGTAGTAAAATTACCGTACGTGGTTTTGGCCCAGATTTTAATATGGTGACGCTGAACGGCCGTACTATGCCAGCATCTAGTTTGCCAGCAGGTGGGGGTGTTGCAAACTCTCGTGCATTCGACTTCGCCAACCTGGCATCTGATGCAGTCAAGCGTGTTGCAGTTTATAAAACAGGTCGTGCTGACATCGCCACTGGTGGTATTGGTGCAACCGTCGATATTGTTACCGGAAAACCGTTAGACAACGCAGGTACGCATGTCAGCATCGGCGCGAAGGCATTAATGGATACAACTAACCGTGTAGGTAGCGATATAACTCCCGAGCTCTCAGGGTTATTTAGCTGGACTGACGACGAAGAAAAATTTGGTGCTTCATTAACGTTTAATAGCTCGAAACGTGATAGTTCAGCATCTGGTGCATTCGTCAATCAATGGCGTACCAGCGAATATGATGGTTCAATTCCACAAGCGGCTGATGATATTGTGCTAACCAATGAGCCAACATTAGGGCAAATCTACTCTATGCCATCAGATCTACGTTATTACATATCTGATAGAGAAAGAGAACGTACTAACGCCCAACTAACATTTCAATTTCGTCCTTCAGAAAAGATTACTACAACGCTTGATTATACCTATTCAAAACAAGATTTATTTGAAGCACGTGCTGAACAATCTATTTGGATGGATACCTATAAATCAAACCTTGGATTTGACAATGAAACGGTAGCAACGCCAGTTGACTATAATGAAGATCGCGGTGACCAAGCGCCACGAGATTTAGGCTTAGCACTGCAACAACTCAACCAAGTACATGAAAATAAATCGTTAGGTTTTAATGTTCTTTACGAAGCAAGTGAAGACTTCACCGTCGTTTTTGATGCTCATAATTCTACTGCAGATAGTAATCCTGATGCGCCATATGGAAGCTGGTTAAATACAGGTCTTGGCGCAAATATTTCTGCGGGCCAAGGTGTCGACTTTTCTAAAGACTTCCCAACGATGCGCATCGACTTTGACGATTGTGACGCGGCACGAGGCTTAAACTGCAACAACAAACTTGATCAAGCTGATGTTGGTACTTCAATACTGGATATGCGATACGCTTCTCAAGAATCTG
Source organism: Gammaproteobacteria bacterium MedPE (assembly GCA_001874365.1). Lineage (GTDB taxonomy): Bacteria > Pseudomonadota > Gammaproteobacteria > Enterobacterales > Psychrobiaceae > Psychrobium. Next base: position 11,456 of record MPDF01000084.1, read on the forward strand.
AAATTAGTCAGTTTAGATTAATGGGGAGTTACGAGTTTAGCGAAGGTAAAATTGATTTTGGCATTGAATCTCGCTCAATGGAAAGTCATTCTCAGCAAAGCTTAACACGCCATACTATGGGTAACTGGGGTATCGAAAATCCAGGTGAATTACCTGACGGTTTCTTAACTCCGATTGATTTTACAGCTGAAATCGAAGACTTCGACAAAAGTGGCGCATTCAATCAAGGCTTTACGGGCGATGCAGCACAGATTGGTGCTTGGGCCGCTGGACAGTATGGTTTTGATTTTGTTGCCGATGGTGCATTTGCTACAGACCGAGTAATCGAGGAAGATGTTACTTCAGCATTCTTCCAAGTTGCAGTAAGTGGCGAGTTAGGCGATATGCCTTACAATATTAACGCAGGTTTACGTTACGAAAATACCGATATTACTTCATCAGCACAGGTGACCCCACCTAGCGGCGTTGCTTGGGAGACAGATAATGACTTTAACGTAAGATTCGGATCGGGTTTAATTAATTATGCTGAGTCAGCAAGTTATGATCACCTATTGCCAAGTTTTGATTTCGACATCGAAGTCGTTGATGACGTTAAAGCACGATTCTCTTACAGCAAAACAATCGCACGACCAACCTACGATCAACTAAGTGCTGCTGCAGCCGATGTATCAGGTCCTACAAGTCCAACAATTCTAGCCGGTGCTCAGCTCGGTACAGCATCTAATGGTAATGTCTCTCTCGCCCCATTAGAGTCTGATAATGTTGATCTTTCTGTGGAATGGTATTTCGATGACGCTAGCTACTTCTCTGTTGGTTATTATGAAAAGCGTGTAAGCAACTTTGCAGGTCGTCAGCCTGTTGTTGAAAATGTTTATGGCTTAAGAGATGTTACCGCAGGCCCTCGTGCATTAGCCGCTCAAGCTAAGCTAGAAGAACTAGGTATCGAAGTCACTGACGTGAATTTATTTGGTATGGTTGCAGCGACTGAAAATGGCATCGTATTTAACGAAGCCGATGTCGAACAATACGGTATTGATTACGATATCCTACCAAATAGTGATGACCCATTAATGGACTTCACTGTCACCAAGTTCGTCAATAACAAAGAAGCTAAAATTGACGGTTTTGAAATTGCTGTTCAACACTTCTTTGGCGACACAGGTTTCGGTATCCAAGCTAACTATACAACGGTAAATGGTGATATTGGTTTTGATAACAATGGCGATCCAACTGTCACCCAGTTTGCACTAGTGGGTCTAAGTGACACAGCAAATGTTGTTGCTATGTATGAAAAAGACGCATTTCAAGCGCGTATCGCCTATAACTGGCGCGATAAGTTCTTAAATACTCAATCGCAGTACGTCAATGAACCAGGTTACACCGAAGCCTATTCTCAAATTGATTTTAATGCATCATATCAAGTGACCGAGGAGCTTTCTGTATTCTTTGAAGGCATTAACATTACTGGCGAAGACACACGCACCCATGGTCGTACAAAAGTACAGTTATGGAATCTAGCAGAGCAAAAAGCCAGATACGCACTAGGTGCCCGATATACATTCTAATGTCATGAATCATTGATATTAGATTATTGGAATCAAAATGCCGTATGATAAATACGGCATTTTTTATGGGGTTTATATGGATAAAACAATCAAAAATATCGTTATTATTGGTGGCGGCTCAGCAGGATGGTTAACGGCAGGTATACTCGCCAAAGAACACAATGAACGTGTAAATATTACCTTGATAGAATCTCCTCACGTAGCAACTATTGGTGTTGGCGAAGGCACATGGCCCTCAATGCGCAACACACTGGAGCGAATTGGGATCAAAGAATCAGACTTTCTAACCCAATGTGATGCATCATTTAAACAAGGCTCCCAATTTATTGACTGGGTCGATAAATCAAAACACGACAAATACTATCACCCTTTCATGACACCTGATGGTTACGGCCATATTGATTTACATGCCGTATGGCACAGCGCAGATTCTCGTCGAACGTTTGCAGATACTATTAATCATCAAAGCGCTATTTGCCAGCACGGTCTAGCCCCCAAACAAGCTTCAACACCTCAATATGCCGCCGTAACAAATTATGGTTATCATCTCGATGCCACTAAATTTTCAAACATGCTGCAAGCCCATTGTGTAACCTACTTAAAGGTTAATCACATA
>MPDF01000085.1 GCA_001874365.1 Gammaproteobacteria bacterium MedPE
CATCAATATATTGAATTAGCTGCTCTAGCTCAAAACCTAGAAATAATTCATTTTTGATTAGCGGATACAAACCCGATACCAATTCACTAACATCTTGCTTGGTTGTCATGTTTTTATAGACAAAACTCGCAGCTATCAATGACGGCAACGCAAAAAGGTGCAAAATGTTATTACGATAATAGGTCATAGTGACAGCACCAGACGTAGTTAAGCTAATAACATCACCTAACTCGTCATTAGTTACTGTAAATTTATCTAATTCAATTGCTTGCTCAAGTAATTCAGCTCCGCTTTCATTTGGCACTGTAATACCTTGGGTGTACGGTACTTTGCGCAATAAATTAAGATAAAGATCTAGTTGCGCAATTAAGTTATTCTTGGCAATTGCACGACGTTCGACGCCTAGCACTGCCAAGGCCGTTAGGGTAATTGAGGTCACTGCTGCACAATTGTTAATGTTAGTCATCACTTTGTTTGCAATGTCATTTACTGTAGGCGTTAACCAAGATGGCTTTTGTAATTCAATCGGATTAATCGACTCGCGCCAATCTGGTACTGTTTCATCAAGGTGCTTATTGAGAGAGATTGGCTCACCGAAATTAACGTAAGCACGGCCAAAGTTTTTAAGTTTACGTAGTGTCTTAAAAACCTGTCCCATCGACTCTTTTTCTTTTGATTTACCTTTTAATTCACCGTGATAAGTACTTACTTCCATTACATGATCATAACCCAAATAGACAGGAACCATGGTGATTGGCCTGTCTAAACCACGCAATAAGCCTTGGACTGTCATCGCAACCATACCCGTCTTTGGATTAAGTAAACGACCAGTACGAGAACGCCCGCCTTCGGTAAAATATTTGACTGAATAGCCGTTATTAAATAGTTGGTGCAAATATTCTCTAAAGACAGCTGCGTAAAGTTTGTTGCCTTTAAACGTTCGGCGCATAAAGAAAGCGCCGCCACGGCGGAAAATAGGGCCAGCAGGCCAAAAGCTTAAGTTAATACCAGCCGCAATATGCGGCGGTGCCATGCCTTGTCGGTAAATAACATAACTCAATAACAAGTAATCCATGTGACTGCGATGACAAGGCACATAAATAATTTCTTCGCCGTCTTGAGATAGCTGTCTAACGCGCTCAGCGTTAGCGATATTAACTCCTTTGTACAACTTATTCCAAAGCCATGACAAAACTCGATCGCCAATTCGAAGCACACGTTCAGAGTAATTAGCCGCAATTTCATCGACCATTTTCGAGACTTCGTCATGAACTTGTTCAGTGGTTAACTTTTTCTGTGCCCCATATTCTTCTATGACGGGCCCAAGCGCAGGCGATTTTATAATGCGTTTATCCAATGAATTTCGGTAAACAAGCTTAGGACCTAACATCGTTTGCGCTAACCGATAGAAATGAAAACGTGCCAAGCGAGATAGTTTATGTGCTATGCGCTCATCGCTACTGCGTCCATCTAACATCTGTGTCATTGAAATGGGCTGACTAAATCGCACAAAGTTATCGCGACCTAAAAATAACACCATCATGAATTTACGCAGCCATGAAGCCTGATCGTCTTCTAACACGGCCGCTTTGACCGAGCTATCTTCCTTACCAGGTTTGCGCCCCCAAAATAAAGCAACAGGCACGAGTTGAATATCGTGCTGTTTTTCATCACGTAATAAATGCACTAACTCACTAAACCCAGCGATAGACTTTTCGTCTTGGGGTGCCGACTTACCAACGAACGGCATACGACCATGAACAGAGAAATATCGAGGAAGCTCTTTATCACCGATTGATATTGGCGTATTAGGGTTTGGAAGGCCTAATTTTTTGGCAATCCGTTCAAGCGCAATCAAATCAGTAACTGATTCTGTTTTCAGGATGTAAACAACAGGTTTGTGCGGATCAATACCAAGTTCTGCGCAAGGGTCACGCGGCACTAGTTTACTCTTTACTAATAAACGCACAGGCCAACGTAAAAGATTTACCCAGTGAGAAAGAGAGTTAGACATGAAAATTACCAAAGGGACTATAAATTGTCGGTAATTATAGCGAATATAGCATTTTTCCCAAAGAGTTAATCAGTATCTATATACAAAATAGGACACTTAATGTTTGAATTTTAAAAGCGGGTATCAACCCGCTTCAACATAAACTACAAGTCACCACCGCCACGTCGACACGGAATAGTTAACTCATGGAAATAAGGTGTCACTTTGCCAGTGTAATAGGTAGACCCACTACAAAATTGCGTAAGAGAACCAACTTCTTTCTTTTTAGCAGCATCACTGTAATAGTAACGTTCTATATAATGTGATGGATAAAATGCAGCGAATGCAGCGGAAGATGCAGTAGCAGTTAAAAAACCAGCTAATAGAAGTTTTTTCTTAAAATTCATTTTGAATCCTTTTTTATTTTAATTAGTAAATTGCATTAAGTAAGCGTCAATACTGCATTTAAACAACTTCGGTTAAATTAAACTGCATCGCCTCGAATTAAATTACTTCGTCTTCCATAACGCCAAATAACAATAATTCCTATTTTACATTTTGTAAACAATTAAATTAAATAACCTTTGTCATCCTTGTTAACGACGTGTAGAACTAGCTACCCTATGATAATTAGAAGATAAGTGGCATTATAGTATGCGGAAATTTGCAGTAAGAAACAGGATGTTTAAATGATTAAGGTCAGTAATATTAGCCGCAGTTACGGTAGTGGCGAAACGCAAGTTAACGCGTTAAAAGACGTATCATTACACATTAAGGAAAATGAGTTTGTTGCAGTAATGGGCACTTCAGGCTCAGGTAAGTCAACCTTCATGAACATACTGGGTTGTCTTGATAGCCCAACAAATGGCGACTATTCGTTAGATAATCAAGTAATTTCAGATATTGATGATGTATCACTCTCTAAAATCCGCAATCAAAAAATCGGATTTATCTTTCAAACTTTCCATTTACTGCCTCGATTATCAGCAGTCGATAACGTTGCCCTCCCCTTAAGATATAGCGACATGTCACCGCAAGAAGCGAAAGAGCGCGGTTTAGAAATGTTAGAAAAAGTCGGTTTAAAAAACCGTTCTCATCATAAACCTTTTGAAATGTCTGGCGGCCAACGTCAACGTGTTGCTATTGCCAGAGCACTCGTTAACAAACCACAAGTGATATTCGCCGATGAACCAACCGGTAACCTTGATAGTAAAACCTCTTTTGAAATCATGGATCTACTTACTAACCTACATCAACAGGGACAAACCATCGTCATGGTGACGCACGAAGAGGATATTGCTGAGTATGCACAACGTATTATCCGTATGAAAGACGGTGTTGTAATAGAGGATACCCAATGTCAAAAATAGTATTAGTTCTCGTCATTATGATGACGTCGAGTTCGTTATGGGCCAAGGGGTCTGTTATTTTTTCTGGTCAGGTAAAAGCTGGCGATAATCAAACATTTTTCTCCCCCAAGACAGATAGCTGGCGTGTACAGGTTCAATGGATGTTACCGGAGGGTGACATTGCACAAGAAGGCGACTTAGTGGTGGTTTTCGATGGTAGCTCTATTGAAAGTACCATTGAGCAAACAACCACTAGTTTATTGGCCGCCGAAGAAGAGCAGTTTCGTTTACAAGGCAAAGCGGAGCAAGATATTTTGGAGGCGACATTTAATCACAAACGCAGTGAGTTAACGTTAGAGAAAGCACGAATAGATGCCAAAGTAAGCAAAGAGCATTTAAGCGAATATGACTACCAACAAAACCAACTTAATTATGAGAAAGCACTGGTTGAAGAAGCGAAGACTAAAGAACAGCTTCAGCAGACAAAGATCGCTAATAATGTTGCGTTAAATAAGCAAAAGCTAACTATTTCGCAGCTCAAACAAACGCTGAGTTATAACAAAAATAAGCTTGGAAAAATGGGGTTGAAAGCAGAGCGTTCTGGCCCTGTTATTTATGGTAATCATCCTTGGAATGGCGAGAAGGTATTTGTTGGTATGACAGCTCAACCATCATGGTTAATCGCTGAAATCCCCTCGCTAAACGGATTATATATTGAAGCCTGGGTACATGAAGTTGATTATCAACACTTAGTACTCAATGCTAAAGCCACATTGACACTGGATGCATACCAAAACCTGCCTATGCAAGCCCAACTCACCGACATATCAACTCAGCCAGAAGAAAGAAAAGAATGGGGCAATGATGTTTATTATCGGACAACATTTTCATTCGAGAATCCTGAAAATGTTAAAATATTACCGGGGATGAGTGGTCAAATATCCTTTATTGATAGCGTTAAGGAGTCGTTATGAAAAAATTAATATTAGCCTTCGCTGTCGTGTTTGTGGCTGGTTGCGAAAAACCACTGAGCCAAGAGGTAACTATTGAGGACGTTGAGTTAGTAGTCAATGCCAGTGGCGAACTAGAATCCAAACAAACCGCGATTATTGCGCCGCCGTCGGTTTCCCGAATGTGGCAATACCCCATCAAACAAATTGCACCAGAAAATACTAAGGTCAAGAAAGGCGAGTTTCTCATTGCTTTTGACGACAAAAAAGTCAGAGATCGTATGATTGACAAACAAGCAAACCTTAATCGTGCAATGAAAGAATTAGAAAATAAAAAGCTTAAAGAAACCGAAAAAGAACAAGAACTGATTTTAGCCATTGCTGAAAACGAAATGAATTTCGAAAAGGCCGAACGCAAGGCAAACATCCTCGATAATAGTCGTTCAGACAATGACCGAAAAAAATCAATTATCGACTTTACGATCGCTAAAAACGATTTATTTTTAGCCCGTAAAAAACTCGATTTTCATCGCAGCAATAACAGACTTAACATCAAACAGATGAGTGCTAAAGTGAATCGATTAACCAGTGAAGTTAATGAGTTAAAGCAAGATATTGCGCGGCTAAATGTAAAGTCTCCAATTGATGGCATGATAATCTACCGCACTAACTGGGAAGGTGAAAAGCCAGCCGCTGGCGAAAATGTTCAATTTGGTCAGCCAGTAATGGAGATTGCAGTAATCGAACAGATGCAGTTGAAAGCACAAGTAGCTGAGCCTGACAGCGGTAAAGTTGCAGTCGGACAACGTGTAAAAGTTATACTCGATGGTACGCAAGAAATTGTGGTAGAGGGAACGATAGAGAGTTTGGGCCGGGTGTTTCGTGATAAATCATTTCAAGATAAGCGCCGTATTTTCGATGTTATTATTGCTTTAAATAGCAGTGACTCACGATTGCGTCCAGGCATGACCGCCCGTGTCGATATCATTACTGACGTCTTAAAAGATCAAATGACACTGCCAACATCAGTGGTCAATATTATTGATGGCAAACCACATGTCACCCGTTTAGGCACAGTGTCAGACGACATTGTAGAACTTACAATTGAAGCGGTTAATGGCAACAAAGTCATTGTTAAAGATGGGCTAGCGGCAGGAGATTCAATAGCGCTATGAAAAAGTTAATTATTACAGCGAGCCTATTGGGATTAATAAGTTGCTCAGACGAACCACCAAAACCACTGCTTTATACTGTTGAAGCCAATAAACTTAACGTCAACATTCCAGCTAAAGGCGAGCTATTTGCAGCCAAAGCCACTAACATTTCTGCCCCTGTAACACGTCGTGGCATGCAGAACATTGCGTGGTTAGCACCAGAGTTTATTCACGTTAAAAAAGGCGACATTATCGCACGGCTTGATGGTGAAGCGATGATGATACAAGCACAAGAAAAAACCAATGAACTGGCAATAACACGTGAAGAAATTACGGAGAAGAACTCTTCACTGGAGCAACAAATCAGTGCTATCAAAAAAGACATTGGGATGATTGATCAAGAGAAGGATTTTGCGGATAAGTTTTCAATTGACGATATTCGTATCCAGTCAAAATTAGAAATTCTTGATCAAATGCAAAACGCTGCCTACTTGGGGTCAAAGCAAGAATACCTTTATTGGAAAAATGACAGCTTTTCCGCTAGTTCTCAAGGTGAACTTGGTTTATTAAAGATGCGTGAAGAACAACACCAATCAAAAATAGATCAATTTAATCAAAGCCTTGCATTACTTGAAATTAAGGCCCCTCACGACGGCTTGCTAACCTATAAAACAAATTGGCGCGGCGAAAAGCCTCGACCGGGTAAAGCCGTATGGCCGGGCGAGAAAATAGCACAACTACCAGACGTTAGTAATATGAAGGCTAAATTGTTTGTACTCGAAAATGAAGCGATTGATCTTGCCGAAGGACAACGTGTTAGTTTTTTCTTAAATCTTGACGCCAATAAAGTCTACAGCGGTAAAGTCGACAATGTAGCCCCCTTTCCCAAATCAGTGAAACGCGGCAATCCGCAGAAGTATTTTGAAATTATTGTAACCCTTGATCAACAACAGCCTGAATTATTTATGCCTGGCCGAAAGCTAGAGGCAAAAATAACCGTTGCTTCCATTGAAAATAAAGTTCTAGTGCCGCTGCAAAGTGTTTTCACTAAAGACCAACAAACCATTGTCTATATTTATGAGAATGGTGACTTTATCGAAACCCCCGTCACACTAGGCCAAAGTAGCCTTAGTCATGTAGAAATAATTGACGGCCTGTCATCAGGTCAAAAAATTTCATTAACGAATAAGGAACACAGCTAATGAAATATTTATCGTTATTTCTAGATACGTTGACCGAACTAGCTCATCACAAACTCCGTACACTATTGACACTATTGGGTATGATCTTCGGCGTTGGTGCGGTAATCGCTATGCTTAACATTGGTGAAGGCGCCGAGCGAGAAGCACTAAAAATGATTAATACAATGGGCCTTCATAATCTGATTGTTGAAAGTAAAGACTTTGAGGAAAAAGAGCTAAAAGAACAACGAAAACATTCAACTGGCTTATCAATCCGCGACGGAGAGATAAGCGTTGCTTCTTTGCCATTCATCACCCAATTTAGCGCTCAAAAAACACTAGATACCTATAGTATTTTTAGTGCCAAAGGCAAGAGCAATGGCGAAGCGACTGGCGTCAGTCCAAGCTTCTTCGAGTTATCAAAATTCCAATTAGCTAGCGGTCGCCTGTTAACTAAAGAAGATGACCTTGGGTTTTCACAAGTCGCATTATTAGGCTCAACAACCGCTAAACAGTTATTTCCGTTAGGCGATGCACTAGGTCAACATGTCAAAATTAATCATCTATGGTTTGAGGTCGTTGGTGTTTTAAAAGCACCATTTCTTAAAAAAGAGCAGTTTCAAGGTATTAAACTTGGCGGCGACCAAAATCAGGTATTTATTCCGCTTAAGACAGCACTGCATAAGTTTCCTAGTAAGGAGTTAGTCAGTGAAGTTACCAGCCTAAAATTGAAAGTGAGCGACGATGTTGACCCTGTTGCCGCTGCACAGGCGATTAGTCATCTTATGCAACGTCGCCACAATGATGTTGACGATTACAAGCTTATTGTACCGGCCGCTTTACTTGCTCAGCAAAAACAAACGCAGCAAATATTCAACATAGTCATGTCCTGCGTTGCTGGAATTTCACTATTGGTTGGCGGTATTGGCATCATGAATATCATGTTGGCAACGGTTTTAGAGCGCACTAAAGAAATCGGCTTACTGCGCGCAGTAGGAGCAACTCAAAAAGATATTCAAACACAGTTTATCGCTGAGAGCTTTACGATTTCAATACTTGGCGGCATCTTGGGAGTGGTATTTGGCATCATGCTATCAGAGCTGATTTCTATCTATTCCGAGTGGGCCGTATCATGGTCTATTAGCGCTATTGTTTTATCATTTAGCATCTGTGCCCTTGTTGGGCTAACCTTTGGCGTTTATCCCGCGATAAAAGCCTCCAAGCTCGATCCTATAGACGCATTACAAAGCGATTAATAAACAGACCCCAATAAAAAAGGCCGAGATGTTGTAGTGACGACAATCTCGGCCTTTTTTCTCAACAGTCCCTATTTAACTGCTTGTTTTACAGCACCTAAATGAGCAATTACTTCATATAACTCTGCTGCCATACTCTCGCGATTAGCTTTGGTGTCTTTTAATTTATTTGCCATAACAACCACAGTCGCGGGATGCACTAATAAATCCTTAGCATGGTAACAACTTCCATCAGCCACTTTTGGCAATTTACCATCGTGATGATAATCGGCTTCAATCTCTTCAAGTGATATTTTCTGCATCGTATCAGCCGCTTTCATCACAGCATCAACATACTCTTTACACACAGGATTCTTCAGACTAAATGCTGGCAAAAACTGCTTCGCAATATCAACTAACTTACTTGATGCTGCGCCGACTTCTTTGTACGACGCCGTATTGATTTGTTGCGTAGTTAGTTGGGCTAATTTGCCATAGTTATCTAATAAGTCACTGCTACTTGCAGCTGCGCTCGCTGTTAAACAGCTTAACGACAATGCGATCAAAACATTTTTCATTTAAGGATTCCAGTGTGTAAAATACGCTCAAATGATAATGATTATCAAAAACAACTTCAACTACTATTTTAATTATTTCCTAACACAATGCGTAGCCGCCTTTTAGGTGACCAACATTTTCAAAGCCTAAACGAATAAGTGCTTGAGCAGCAACATGAGAACGACTACCACTGCGACACAGTAAGACAATTTCAGCGTTTTTGTCGTGTTTGTTTTCATTAATAAACTGTACAAAACGCGTTAATGGAACATTCTCATCAAACGATTGATCGTGCTGTAATGCATACTCATGCGGCTCTCTGATATCGATAAGTTTAATGGTATTATCAGCGTCATTAAGTGCACTCGCTAGCGTCACACTGTCGTATTCATTCATACGTTGCTGCTGGCATTCACCAACAAAGGCACCGCAGATAATTTCACTGCCACTTTCATCAACAATATGCTGATCTAAAACATCTTTTTGAGTAACAAATTGCGATTGATTAATCACGCCATCAAGGGTTTGTTGTAAGAGATTATTTCGCGCTATTTCTGCATCAATAGAGCTCGTAAATTCATTGTTATAGTCATGGCTTGGACATAACAACGTATCTCGCGAAACAAGCTTGTCAATGTTGCGTAAGCTAGTAAACATGTCAGCAGTATTTGAACAATCAAAATTCGTTCGTCCTAAACTTCCCATCAAAATAGTATCGCCACAGAATAGATATTGAGCATCGATTTCTGCAAGAGCTGGTTCACATAAAGCCATGCTAATACTGTCACTGGTGTGGCCTGGGGTTACAATTTTAACTAACCATTTCTTGCCTACTGGAATGTACGCAAATTTTTCTCCGCCTAACTCACAAACTTGAGCATTATCTGGCCAACCAAGATGATCACTCGATTGAGCATCAAGGTATTTATCAGCGATAACATGTCGACTCGATTCATGATCCGCGTGACCATGGGTATCAATTACTGCCACAAGGCTTAGCTGCTGGCATTCAATTAAGGTATTAATACGCTCACTTACTTGGGAAAGAGGATCGATAACAATGGCGGATTTATCATCGGCATCAACATATAGCCAAGTACAGCTTCCGCCCACTTTAAATTGAATTAAACCAGACAGTGGCGCTTTATCATCAATGTTATGTTGTGACATCAAACAACTATGGCCTAATGCCATGGCCGACTGTTCAATTCGCTGGCACGCGCGATTCACTTCTTCCTGAGTCATTGCTGGCCCAAATGACATACGAATAGCCGCTTCACTCTGCCATGTTGGAATACCCATTGCGTCTAGTACGAAACTGCGGGTTACTTTCGAACTACAGGCTGAACCAGAGCTAACCCGAATGCCAGCAGCATCAAACAGATCCATGATCTCTTTAGAACTAAACCCTTCGATAGCAAAATTTAGTGTGGTAGGTACACTATTCTCGAATTCATGATTAAAAATCACCTTACCAAATGCTTTTTCTAACGACTGACGCAGTTGTAATCTAAATTCATGCAATTGAGCAGTCGGCGTAAATTTAAAGTCAGATTCATCCAACATAATTGCAAATATTTCATTAAGCGCTGCCATGCCTGGTAAATTTTCGGTACCTGAACGCAGCCCACCCTCTTGACCGCCGCCAGCAATAAATGGCGTAAATGGCGCATTTTTACGAATGTATACGAAGCCAATTCCTTTAGGCGCATATAACTTATGACCGCTAAACGGTGCATAATCGATGGTTGTTTCAGCAAGGTTTAACCCTGTTTTACCCAATGCCTGAACACAATCTACCATCCAATAAGTATGAGGATTATTCACTCTAATCACTTGCTCTAACGCGGTTAGATCTTGATAGACTCCTGTTTCATTATTTACCGCCATCGTACAAATCATTAATGCATTACCAATATGCTGAGCAATAAACTTAGTATCCAACGTTCCTTGACCATCGACAGGGATAGCAATCACGTCGGCATGTATACCTAAAATATTGTTCCAATGCTTTAATGACTCAGGCACTGCTTTGTGTTCCGTGGCACCATAGAGTAAGCAATACTTTTTATTCGGCTCCATACCCTGTTTAGCTGCTGACAATGCAGAAATAATACCGGTTTGAATTCCTTCGGTCGCGCCACTAGTAAAAATAACGTCACCTTCACCAGAACCTAAAATACGCTGCGCACGCTCACGAGTTTGTGTCATGATTTGTTTAGCGCGCAATCCAGTAACATGGCTGCTGCTTGGATTACCAAAACCTGTTTTCATCGCAGCAAGCGCTGCATCGGCAGCCTGAGGTAAAACAGGAGTCGTGGCATTAGCGTCTAAATAAATTTGGCTAAGTGATTGTTGTAATGACATAAAGTGATTCTCTACCTGCTAAAGGAACTTATATAACTAAAAGTAATATCTAATTTCGGATTAGCATATTAACAATAACTGTCTATTATTCAACCCTTAAATAGTTAAGGATTTAACACGTAATAGCTTGGTCAAAATCACAATAAAGTCGTCGTATTGAACAATAAAATGGTATGCGATGATGCGGTTGTTTATTAACTACTGATTTTAATCAGTATTATTTTTGGCATTGTGCTTGCTATATATCGTGCTAGTAAATTATCGGTCCAATTAAACAAGGAATAAAAAGATGACAGTTGCCGCTAAAGATCGCCCGCTTGAGGCTGTACGTGAAGAAGTTATTGATCAACTTATTATGAATTATAGCCACGGTGAGCTTTCGTTAGACGCATTTGAAAGCCGTTTAGATACCGCTATGGAGAGTAGTGATCAAGAAATTATCAGTGAACTAGCCAGAGATTTACCTTTAAGCATCGATGAAAATTATCAGCAGAAAAAGAATAACGCCTTAGGAACTCACCAACATAACGGTGACGTCAAAGAACTCGATAAGCTTGTTAATGTGTTAAGTTCAAGTAAGCGAGACGGACAATGGAATGTGCCACAACACATCATTCTCACCAACGTACTTGGTAGTGATGTACTCGATTTCACGCAAGCACGATTTACATCGCCACATGTAAAAATTACAGTTTTATCTGTACTCGGCAGCGTCCACATTAACGTTCCAGAAGATATTAACATTCATACTAATGTTAATTGTATAGCCAGCAGCATTACCAAAAACACCCACGTTGAATTTGACGCTAATGCGCCAACAATTAGCATTGAAGGGAAATTCATACTAAGTAGTTTGAATGTAAAAGTGAAAAGAACCGTGCGCGACCGATTGCTGCGTTTTGCTGACAGCATGAAAGCATTTTTTAGCTAAACTCAAACATTAAAAACACCTCAATGCTAAATAATCATTGAGGTCTTATTTCCTAAAAATGCAGTCGCGTCGTTAGCAGTCAATGGCTTACTGTAAAGATATCCCTGTGCTTGCTTACAATGATTACCCAATAAAAACTCTGCTTGTTCGGATGTTTCTACTCCTTCTGCAATGATCTCGAGCCCTAACTGTTCAGCCATTACAATAATGGCCTGTGTAATTGCAGTATCATTGGTGTCGTGAGGAATATCACTTATAAAAGAACGATCTATTTTTAAACGGTGCACAGGTAAGCGTTTCAAATAACTCAACGATGAATAACCCGTACCAAAATCATCAATGGCCAAAGTAACACCTAATTCACATAGCCGATGTAATCGAGCAATAGCGGCATCCGGCTGATGTAATATAAAGCTTTCGGTAATTTCTAATTCAAGGCGATGTGGCTCAAGTCCGCTCAACGTCAACGCATCTTGAACATGATTAATCAGCTCATCTGATTGTAGTTGCTTTGCAGATACATTAACGGAAATGGCTTCGAAAATTAATCCACAATCTAACCATTGCTTTGCCTGACTGCATGCCTGACGCAACACCCAATGACCAATATCAATAATGGTATTGTTCTCTTCGGCCAACATAATGAATTGATCAGGGAACACTAGCGAATGATTTGCTGGCTGCCATCGAATCAACGCTTCAACACCAATGACGGCACCAGAAGAGATATCGATTTGCGGCTGATAATGCAAAATAAACTCTTCTCGAGCGATTGCTTGGTCTAAATTAGCCTCAAGCTGCATTCTATCCATTGCTTTTTGAGTTAAATATTGGGTATAAAACTGATAAGTTTGTTTGCCATGTTCTTTGGCAAGATACATCGCTGCGTCGGCATGTTGAATTAATGTATCACTATCTACGCCATCATTAGGATATAAAGCAATACCGATACTCGCTGATACCATGACTTTTTTATCTTGAATATCAACTCGTTGCTTTAATGAAGTAACCAACGTCTGTGCAACGTCAGGCACATTTATGTTGGCGTTTGATGTCTGCATAACCACCACAAACTCATCACCGCCCAATCGAGCAATAAAACAGTCTTCGTCTATCACGTCAGTAATAATACGAGCCGCTTTTTTTAAGATATCATCGCCTGCTTTATGCCCTAAACTATCATTGACGAATTTGAAATTATCCAGATCAATGAAAAATAAAGCCAGCTGTGTATCACTGTGCTTAAATCTGCCAATTTGACTCACTAAATAACTATTAAGAGACAATCTATTAGGTAGGCCTGTCAACGAATCTTTATAGGCCAAATCATATAATAGCGATTGTGTTTTCTTTGTTTCACTAATATCAGCTAACAAGCAAACAAAATGAGTAATTTCATCATTACTTTTTACGTGATTTACAGTGAGTTTGCAGGCAATGGCATCGTGGTTTAAGGTATGGATTTGTGTTTCTCCAGACCATTTTAATGGATGTGTCGCCAATAAATCTTTAATAATTTTACGCTGAGAAATCGAAAAGATTTCACTAAAATGCATCTTATCAACAACGACTTCTTCTGAATTAAATAGCTGATCAAACGCATTATTTACATTAATAATATAACCATTGGCATTTAGGATGACAGCTGCTTCTGTAATGTTTTCAAATACACTTGCCGCAAGTTTAAGTTGCTCCCGTTGAGCCCTTTGCACACTGACATCGAATTCTGAACCAGCCATTCGAATAACTTCACCTTGACCATTGCGTTTTGCTATGCCGCG
>MPDF01000086.1 GCA_001874365.1 Gammaproteobacteria bacterium MedPE
TTGAGTGTGCCTGAGTGCAGCTGTGCAAGGTGATAGTGGTCGATGTAGTTTTCCACCACAATTTTCCAATTGGCGTTAATTTCTTCTACAACAATTTCGCCCTTTGCTTCAACAAGAGACTCTACATCGTGAGGGCCAAGATGGGGGGAGATCGGGGCAAACCATTGTGCTAATGCAACGGCATTTAATTCTGGATGCACCCAAATCATGCCGCGCCATATACCAACATTAGCGGGCGTGAGGTTATAACAAGCTTTGTCGAGCCCGGCGAACTCTTGCTTTTGTTTTGGTAGCGATTTTAGTTCACCTTGCGAGTTGTAGGTCCAATCATGATAAGGACAAACCAATTTCCCCCGCGTATTGCCTTTGCCATTAACGAGTTGCGTGCCGCGATGACGACAACGATTGTGAAAGGCTAACAATTGATTATCAGTACTAAGAATAACAACGATATTATTTAATCCAGCTTGAACCGTAAGGAAATCTCCTTCGACCTTTAGTTCTTCAATAAATCCAGCAAAGGCCCATGTTTGGGAGAAAATATGGCGTTGTTCGAGTGCAAAGAACTGTGGATCTATGTAAGCCGCAACGGGCAGTGAATCATTTTTAGTCATGTAGTACTCCTCACCATAAATTGTCACTTTGACAAATTATAGACTATACTGAGCCTATTAATATTGTCAACATGACAAATAATAAGATTTTGATATAGTGTAATCGTTAAATATCGAGGGTTTATTTTATGGCACGGCCTAGTATGGCAGGACAACGCCGCGAAGAGATTTTAGATGCATTGGAACAATGCATTTTAAAGAGCGGCATTCAAGCAGCATCATTAGAAAGCATTGCAGAAACAGCGGGCATGAAACGGACGATATTGCGTCATTATATCGGCAACAGAGACGACATTATTGTGGCGTTGAGTGAACGTTGGTCAACTAAATACTCTCAGCAATGGCTTGATTTACTCTCTTGGTTGCCGAAAGCCAATCGCGTTGAAGCGCTAATAGACTCGTTGTTTTCCTCACGTTCTCAAGAAATGATTAATAGCACTATTATTGGTGAAGCCATTTTTTCAGAAGCCAAACGTTTAGCTCCTATCAAAGCCCATCAACAACAGACAATGCAAGAGTTTGTTGACCACTTTATTAATGAGTGTCGTCAGCAATATCCCGATACTGATCAAATGCGCATTGAGCTTGTTGCTTATGGCATTTATTCTAACTACTTAATGAATGAATCTATCTTACCGCTAGGTTTGTACGACGAAATGTATAAGCTTAAACAGGTCTCAATGTTACTTTGCTCACAGTTGTCTAACAAACAATCAAATTAAGTTTATTTTCTTTTTGACAATTTATGCTTTAAAAACTATATTCTCATTCATTGATTATCAGTGAGTGTTATCTATGTCTTTAAGCAAATCATTACTTATCGGGTTAGCTGCGTTTTGGAGTCTTTATACAACGGCTGTGGCAGCTACATCGCCAACCAAAATTACACTTTCAGGCATCGAAAAGCGCGCTACGATGACGCAAGTGCCAGAGCTATGGTTAGATTTTGAAAAAGCCAATTACCTACATTCAACACTAAAAAATACTCCACAAAAGGTGTATGTTGTTTATAAAGCGTTTTCGAAAGATTACCAACAAGCCGATGTTTACATCGGGTATGACGTGCGCGATTTAACACGGTATAAGCACAGCAAGAGCATTAAAATTAATCAATTTAATCAGGTGCTTGCTCAAGGTAAACACACGACAAAGCAGCTGAGCGATGCATGGAAAACCTTCGATTATCGCAAGCAAGTTGAGGCGGTATTAGAAATTCACACCCTAGCTAGCTTAGGTAGAAAAGAACAAGTCGAGTTACTTGTTCAATATAAATAGACGACAAAGTAGGAGAAAGTTATGCGTTCATTTTGGCCATTTATCGGCATTCTATTATTAATTTGGGTCGCCTATGATTTGTATGCTGGCTACACTATTCTTTGGGACGTCGTCTATAAAGACGTTGAACCGACTAAATACTGGGCAGTACTTGGCGGTTGGACATTGTTAGCCATCAGCTGTTTCTTTTCTTGGGGCGGTGAAGAAGAGTAAGCCTCAATGACTATGCAGGTGATTAAATTAGTCACCTGCACAGATAATGTCTACCACGATATTACAAGCTTCCCCACAATGTTTTGCTGCGGTACAAATCCCCAATATCTGCTGTCTAAACTATCATCTCGATTATCACCCATCACGAAAAATTGGTTATCAGGGACAATCCATTCTCCGGGTCTTAAATCATCTTGCCTAACAAAATGAGAAACCATCGATGGTGCGCCCATTTTTCGTTGCACCAAATACGATTTATCACCAATAGACTCTTTGATATATAACGTTATTAACTCAGTACGGTAAGTTGTCGAATTAACTACGCTTTCGCATGGTTTATTATCAATACAGTCACTAAACACTCGTAGTACATTGTCTTGATAGACGACCTTATCACCAGGTAATCCGACAACTCGTTTAACATAATCAATGCTCAAATCAGCGGGGTATTGAAAAACAATGATATCTCCTCGTGCTGGTGACTTTGTCGGAATAGCCGACATAATTGGCACACCAAACAAGCGATAGTTTCCATATCCCAGTTTTTCGATAACAATATGATTACCAACATTAAATGTTGGTTTCATAGAACCTGCAGGAATGCTAAAGGGTTCGTAAAAAAATGTTCGTACAACAAGAATTGGTAGGAAAGTCGTCAGAATTGTTAGCGCGGTGCGTCCGCCATGAGCAAACCATGTACGTTGCTGCTCAGCATTATATGTGCGGATAATAACTAAAGAATGAACAATACAGGCTAGGAAAAACGTCATTCGACTTAAATCGATAAGCCAAGCCGGTAACCATTCTGGCGAGAAAACATTCATTTCCAATGCCATCAGTAGCAATAGAATAACGGTGTAACACCAAAACGTTTTTATACGATTAACATACAAAAATACGAATTGCTGAAACACAAAAGCAAAGACAAATGCCAACCAGCCGTTAGGGCGCCACGTTCTATCCATGAATAAATTTCCTTGTTTAAATGACTATTACTGTTCGCGAAAACGCTTATTCCACGAATATAAACCGATAACGGCGAGCACTAAGAACACGCAATAAAGTATCGTCGTTGGGTAAAGTGCTTTTTGAAAATATACGCCAATGGCTACGATATCAATAACTATCCATAACACCCAGTTAAATATCTGACGTCTGGTCATTAGCCACATTGCCAACAAACTCGTCACGGAAGTAAATGCGTCTGCATAAGCAAAGCTCGCATCGGTATTATTATCCATGAAATAGCCAAGGCTCACAGTGCCAATTGCACTGATAGCTAGCCAAAGGCTCATAAGTTTGGCCGAACCCTTTTCAATAATGGGTGTGGCTTGTGGATCTTGATGATGTTTCCAATTCCACCAGCCATAAATTTGCAGCCCCATAAATACAACATGTAACGCGGTATCGGAATAGAGCTTTGCTTGATAGAACACCCATACGAACAGGGTCACTTGAACAAAACCGAACGCGAAATTCCAAATATTGCGGCGAATAAGCAGCAACACACAGATAAAGCCTGAGATTGATGCCACCATTTCAATAACGCTAGCGCCTAAAAAGCCTGCGATAAACTGCTCGATTGTCATAAATGTGTCGAAGATAGATAAATATTGGTGAGAAAATATACGGCAATTGATGGGCTTAAGAAAGAGAATGGGCTATTGAAATAGCCCATATAACGAGATAATGATCACACTTACGCAGCTTCAGTTTGGCTCGCATCAGCTTGTGGAGTGCGAATGAGGTAATCAAATGCACCTAGTGCTGCTGTCGCGCCGCTTCCCATAGCGATAATGATTTGCTTATATGGCGTATTAGTTACATCGCCTGCAGCATAAACACCTGCCATGCTCGTTTCGCCATTGTTATTAACAATGATTTCACCGCGTGTTGTTAGCTCAACATTGCTGTCTTTTAAAAACTGGGTGTTTGGCACTAATCCAATTTGCACAAAGATGCCGGCTAACGCTAGGTGATGACTTTCACCTGTCGCACGGTCTGTGTAGTTAAGGCCATTAACTTTATTGCCATCACCAACTACTTCAGTCGTTTGCGCATTCATAATAATATCGATGTTACCCATTGAACGGGCTTTATCTTGCAATACGGCGTCTGCACGTAGCGTTGTATCAAATTCCAATACGGTGACATGAGAAACAATGCCTGCTAAATCAATCGCCGCTTCAATGCCTGAGTTACCACCGCCGATAACAGCAACCGATTTACCTTTAAATAAAGGACCATCACAATGTGGACAATAAGCCACGCCCTTACCGCGATACTCTTGCTCGCCTGGCACGTTCATTTCGCGCCATCTTGCACCTGTCGCTAAAACCGCCGAACGAGTTTTCAAGGTTGCGCCATTTTCAAGCTCAACAGTGATCAAGCCACCTACCACATCACTTTCAATAATGTTTTTAACGCGCTGACCATTCATAATATCAACGTCGTAATCACGAACGTGTGATTCTAAATTTGCTACTAATTTAGGGCCTGTTGTTTCATTCACTGAGATAAAGTTTTCAATCGCCATGGTGTCTTGAACTTGTCCGCCAAAGCGATCTGCAACCACACCAGTACGAATGCCTTTACGCGCACTGTAAATTGCTGACGATGCACCCGCTGGACCGCCGCCAATCACAAGAACATCAAAATCTTCTTTGCTATCAATTGCTTTAGCTTCACGAGCGCCTGCATTCACATCAACTTTCTTTAGTATTTCAGCCACAGAGATCCGCCCTTGAGCAAACGCTTCACCATTTAGGTAAACGGCTGGTACTGATAAGATATTTTTACTTTGTACTTCTTGACCAAACTCAGAGCCATCGATCATTACATTAGTGATATTCGGGTTAATGGCCGCCATCATATTTAATGCTTGCACAACGTCAGGACAATTCTGACAGCTTAGCGATACATAGGTTTCAAAGACGAATTCACCGTCGAGCTGACGAACTTGCTCGATCACTTCTTCGTCGAGTTTAATTGGGTGTCCACCGCTGTGTAATAACGCCAATATGAGTGATGTAAACTCATGGCCCATTGGCACACCAGCGAAACGAATTTGAGTATTTTTTTCTACCGATTTCACTAACATCGACGGTGAACGCTCATTAGCGTCATCTAATTCGACGATTGAGATTAACGGTGACATAGTCGCAATTTCTTGCGCTAATTCATTAAGTTCTTTTGATTTTATGCCTTGGTCTAAGAAAACCGCCAATTCAACAGGTGATTTTAAATTGGCTAAATAAGTGGCTAATTGTGTTTTTAATTGCGTATCTAACATGTTGAATATTCCTGAGAGCGATTCATACCCGTAACCAATGAAAATCGCGGTTTTATAGCGGCCCCAAATGCCATCTACTGCGTTGCGCTCAATCCCAATAGCCAGCTATTACTCATTCGCGCGCCTTGTAAATAACATTTGTTACTCGCTCTAAATTCCGCTATATCCATCAATTACGGATATACTTGTAAAATTAAGAGAGAGAGCTACCTTGCCACCACTATGTAGTGGCAAGGTAAAAAGATAAATCTAGTTTTTAGCGAATAAGCTAGGACTTAGATTTTACCTACTAGGTCTAAAGATGGTGCTAGTGTTTCACCACCTGGCTGCCATGATGCTGGACATACTTCGCCGTCGTGATCTGCAACGTATTGAGCTGCTTGAACTTTACGAACAAGTTCTTTTGCACTACGGCCAATGCCTAGGTCATGAATTTCAGCAACTTTAATTTCGCCTTCAGGGTTAACAACAAATGTACCGCGTAGTGCTAAACCGTCTTCTTCAATCATTACACCGAAGTTGCGAGTGATAGCGCCAGTTGGATCGCCAATCATTGGGTAGTTGATTTTACCGATAGTGTCAGAGCTGTCGTGCCATGCTTTATGAGTGAAGTGAGTGTCAGTAGATACTGAGTAAACTTCAACGCCCATTTCTTGCAATTGTGCGTAATGATCTGCCATGTCGCCTAATTCCGTTGGACATACAAAGGTGAAATCAGCTGGGTAGAAAAAGAAGATTGACCATTTACCAGCAACATCTGCTTCAGTTACTTCAACGAAATCACCGTTGCTGTAAGCAGTCGCTTTGAATGGCTTTAATTGTGAGTTGATAATTGATTGAGTCATGTTGTGCTCCAATGGTTTAAGTTGTGTTTCTGTTTAAGTTGGAACCATTGTAGGGAATGACATTGAATTGATAAAATCGATATTAATTATCATATCGATAGGTTTTGACAATAAAAAAGCGGCTAATGATGAGTTAGCCGCTGAAATACTACCAATAGATTATCTAATACCTATGAGAGAAGTTAGGTATTACTCTGTCTATTAAAACTCGTAAGTAACGCCTACCGACATATAACGTGGTGACTGGAAGCTTGTAGGATTGCGATAATTCGGAGAATCAACGCCTTCTTCTTGCTCTGCAACATCGTTATAAGTTAATGGCGTATCACCATCAAACACGTTATAAACTTTGGCGTAAGCACTTAATGAGCCATATGACACATCAAATTTGTAACTTAAGCTCAAGTCTAAGTTGTAAATCCAATCGCTATGACCATGTGAACCACGCGCCGAAGGTTGACTGTTATAGTAGAAATCAGTGCCTCGAATATCACTACAATCCGTAATCTTTGGCTCTACAGCACACGAACCAACGCCTTGTGGGTGATACCCTAATTTGTTGATCGGACGACCCGATTGCGCACTTGCATTAAAGCCAAGCGTTAAATCATCGATAATTTTGTAGGTACCGTAAAGCTTGAATCGATGAGGAATATCATTCGATGTGCGGCCATAGGAGTTATCAGTTAACTCTGGCGCATCAAATGAACCAGACCAGCCGGGATCCGCTTGAGAATGAACACCACTAACTAACCCTTCAGTATTACCTTCTGAACGCGACCACGTATAAGACGCTGTAATATTAAGATCTTCAGTTACTTGGCCAGTTGTCGTTAGCTCAATCGATTTATACTTACGTTCAGCTTGGGGTAAACCTAGATATTCTGCACTCCACTCTACATACTCATCACTCGCAACAGTGCCGTCTTCGTTAATATCGTAAGCAAGTTTAATATCATTACCCGGATTAACAACGAGTGCCAACCAACCAACATTCGTATTCAGTCCAAGGCGCTGAAGTTTTTCAAGCTCAGCAGGATTCTCTTTACCCCATTTCTGAGTAAGCGCATAAACAAGATTGGTATCTTCAATTGACGATATTAATTTTTGGTACGTAAATTTAGCACCGACAACCCAATCGTCATTAACTTCATGTGAAAATCCAAATGCGATTTCGTCGCTATACATTGGCTCTAAATCTTTATCAACATAAGTTGAAATAGGCTGCGCTAATTCGCCATCGCTTGAAGTATCTGTGTAAAAAGCGTTGAAAGTACCAGGTTGATTAACATCGTTCAGCTGCGCCGCATCATCATATAGCGCATAAGCCGTGCTATTTGTTTCAGGTAGCACCATACGCGCACTCGTATTAGGCGAGATAGGCATGAAATATCGACCGTAGTTAGCAAATAGTTTAGTTGAACCATCGTCAAATAAATCATACGTCACACCTAAACGTGGAGCGATTTGATTGCTCATCTCAACGTATTTTTCACCAGTGCCTGTGAAAGAATCGAATTCACTATTTCGCAAACCAAGATTTAAAGTTAATTGGTCGGTAACAGACCAGCTATCTTCAATATAGAAAGAGGTATAGTTACTTTCAGTTGAGCCTTTTTTGGTGTAGGTTCGTCCCGCAATATATTCTGCACCTTGCGGTAATGTCACTGGTTCATAAGTGGTGCCTAAACGTTCCGACTGCTTTAACAACTGCTCATTAAACCAATCTTCCGTGCCACTGCCAGCAGAGTAAAGGTAGTATTTCACACCGTCACCAGAGTATGACGTGTCATCATAGGTGGTTACTTTTTCTGTACTGTAGCCGAATCGAATTGTGTGATCATTGTATTCATAGTCGAAATCAAAACGGAATTGCTTACGTTCATTTTCTTGAATAGCACTCGCGTATTGATCTGTCCAAGTTCCAATGCGATACCAAGTACCCGTGCGGTTATCCCATGCAGGACTGATGTGTGCAGATGGGTTAATTGATTTAGAATCTTGCTTTGTCACACCGTAAACCGCTGAAACACTTAAATCATCCGTAATTACACCACTGTAATTCACAGAAAATAATGAACCACCACTTTCTGATTGCGAAGGTTCGCCGTATTCACCCGTTCTTTTTCCTGAGCCATCAACAAATTCATAATCGGCATTACGTGTGCCAAATTCCCACTCATTATTTAACGCCGTCACACCCACGTTATGATTGTCATTAATCACCCAGTCAACTTTGGCAAACCAATAATCGGCATCTGAATTTTTTTCACTGATGCTATTAGCGCCAGCCCATTTGCTTTTTGATGTTTGTGGATTTAGTAACGCATAGAAAAAGAGAGTGTCTTCGATTAACGCACCGCTAGCCCACACGTTAATTTTGCGATTGCTGTAATAATCTTCTGTATTATTGATGTCTAGAACACTAGGATAACTGCCATCATCATTCGGATGACCGGTGTCAAATCGATAAGTCGTTGGCGCATTACTGTTGAGTACATGGCCTAAATCAGAGTTCACATTTACCCCGAATTTGAATTCATTACTACCAGATTTAGATACGTAATCAGTCACACCGCCAATGAAGTTGCCGTATTCAGCGCCAACACCACCAGATATAACTGATGAACCACCGATTGCAGCCCACGGAATACTGATATTTCCTAATCCTTTACGAATGTCTGTAATATTTAGACCGTTAAGGAATACACCATTTTCGGCAACAGACGAACCATTAAAAGAAACGCCACGCCCGTAATCGCCACTACCATCCGCGGCAAGTGATGTTGCTGGCGACAATAATGCAATTGAAGATGTATCTTGCGCTATAGGAAGAAGAGAAAGCTCTTCTGCATCAAAAGACACTGCTGACGTTGAGCTAGCCATGTCAATTCGTTGAATCATTTGGCCAGATACTGAAATTGTTTCGATGCCAGCTAAGGACATATTAATGTCATAATTTGATTTGTTACCAGCAGAAACAGTCAATTGCGATTGTTTAATCGTTTGATAACCGTTTTTAACAAACTCAATAGTATATTGACCGACAGGTAACGCTTTTAAATTAAATTTTCCATCCGCGTTTGTGGTTGTCGTTCGTGAAAAGCCCTTGCCATTATGCTTGATGAGAACTGTCACATTCTCTAGATTTTCTCCACTAGATACTGCAACTTGCCCAGCAACACTACCGTTATTTTTATCTGCAGCAAATGCACTACTAACCGTCATAGCGCTTGCTAAAGCCGAAGCAATGAGCGTGACTTTAAACGTTCGATTTTTCACAATTTTATTCCTTATTTTTATTAGTACTGTTTAATAATCGAGCAGGATGTTATGACTATTTTTCAAACATGTAAACACATTGTATACAATATAATATATATTTAATACAAAAGTACCAATAAAAGGTTGAATGACAACTAATAAATAGATTGTTTTTCACTACTAAGAATAAAAATATAAGATGGGGAGTAATCGAGTTAGGTTCTTAAATAAAGTTAGTTAGTTGGTTGAGAATCGATGGCTAATCTAAGTAAATATTTAGACTTGAGTTAGCTGGATACTTTTCTGACGGATTACCGCCTAGCATGTTTACTGTAAACGACTAAAATTCGATGAAAGTTTTCAGCTATTGAGTTAATTTCAAACAAATCACCGTACTATTCGCTAGAGACACGAGCAATAATTTGGAGGGATAATTGGTAATTTTGACTCATAACATTGAAGGATAGTTTTATTAAAGTCTTGACGCGGTAATTTTTCTATATAGGCCTTTTGAGCTAATTTATATAGTTTCTTGCGATTTTCTAAAAATGATTCAGGCCAAGAAGCCCGAAATTTTACATCGCGCTCACTTCTAAATTCGTAATAAAGAGTTCGCCTTAGTTTTTGATCTAACATAATTTCAGAGCTGTGAACAATCATAGGATCATGTATTACAATATCTCCAGCCTCGACGTTCAGTGTAATTAGATCGTTTAAATGTCCATTTTTATGCTCAAATTTACATATGTTTTGTCTCTCCTTGTGGCTCCCTCTAATAAATCTCACTCCCCCATCGTTCGAATAACTGTCATCCAGATAAATTCCAATTGTAATAATTCGATCGATATTCAAATTATCAACAAAATCTTGATGCCATGGAATTCTCGCATTACAGTTTTGATGCTTAAAAATCATCATATCTGCCGTTAAAATGAATGACTCACCACAAAGTTGTGAAACAATACTATTGATTTGAGGATGACCCATTAATCGCAATGTTTCTTGCGATGCATAACGATGAAAATGCATAATTCGACATAAATAGTTGTCACTATTTTGTTTTAAACAATAAAAATCTTTACCTAATTCCTCAGTTGGTGGCAAACCCGAAATTAATAATTCAATATCCGACTGAGTAAAGGCCTCTTTTAAAAGAATTACACCGTTCCGGTCAAATTCACTAATTTTGGATTGAATTAAACTTTCATTCATCATAATAAAAATACTTATAGAAATCAGATATAAAGATGTGGCACAGTATTAATCAAATTTGATAATAAAGTATTTACAATGACAAAAAAAGGTTCTTTAGTTGTAGTTGGAACAGGTATCCTCATTGGTGGCGATATATCTGTACGCGGGAAAGCGCAAATAAGCCAAGCAGACATAGTATTGTATGCTGTACCTGACGCAGTTTCAAAGCAATGGATCCACACGCTAAATTCTAATGCAATCGACTTATCAAGACATTACGAAAAAAATGTATCTCGTCTTGTCACATATAATAATATGACTCAAGAAATAACGGATGCCGTCAAAAAAGGACTCAACGTTTGCGCTGTGTTTTATGGACACCCAGGTGTGTTTGTTTATGCAAGCCATCAAGCAATCGAAGAACTTCGTAGTGAGGGATATACAGCAACAATGGAGCCAGGTATATCTGCTGAAGATTGCTTATTCGCTGATATTGGAATAGACCCTGGTAAAACAGGATGTATGAGTATTGAAGCCACACAGTTTTTATTTTACAAAAGAAGTTTTGATCCATATTCATTAACAATTCTGTGGCAAATTGGTCTAATAGGCGATCACACTTTAAAATTAACTAAAACAAACAAGTATCAAGCTGGCCTTCAAATATTATCCAAAGTCCTTCTTAAACATTTTCCTGAAGATCACCAAGTAATAATTTACGAAGCAGCAACCATATCCATATTCCCTCCAAGAATAGAGTACAGGACTATCCGAAATTTAGTAGACGTTGAATTGACAGCAATATCGACTCTCGTCATTCCAGCATTAGAAACAGCACCACTAGATCATGAAATACTTGAAGCACTAGAAATCACGGAAGATAGCATAAAAGCAGTATTATCAGATAAAAAACAATGATAAGGTACTGCATGAAACTTACTCAAACATACTAAAAAGGACAAAGCAATGACTAATAAAATTGTTGATATGGTAGTAGAGCTAAACTCAAACCCAGCTAGTAGTAAAAAATTCAAAAGCGATCCAGAAAATGCTGCTGAAGAGTTTGGTGTAGACTCTCTAAATATTAAGCAAGAGTTGGCCGAATCAAGTGATTCAAACTCAAAGGATGTTAAAGGGCTAATGCTAACAATTCATTCGTAACCAATTTAAATTAAATAAGGAATAGATTATTATGAGTGATAAACTCGTCGAATATATGTTGGAATTAAACTCGAATCCAGAGGCTTTAGAAGCGCACAATTTAGACGCTGAGTCTGCTGCACGTAACTTTGGATTAAGTGAAGAGGACGTTTCATTAGTTGTTGCTGGCGACCTTGAAGAAATCAAAAAAAGGTGTGATTCGTCACCACTTGATACCTCAAATGCTATTTTGGGTTTCTTCAATCAATAAAAATTGGTTAAACCTATGACTTTAAAATACATTACAAGCATCGCTTATGTAGCGATGCTTTTTTTTATAACTGAAAGTTATGCAAGTACAACAAATAAAATTAGTGAAATTGAATCGCTTGTAAATAGTGATATAAATAAAGCATTTTTGCTCATTGAAAATGTTCGTAAAGAATTAAAACATACCCCTGATATTGCCCGTCAAACTAGAATAGAAAATCTAACTAGTTATATTTATTTATTAATGAACGAACATGATAAGGCTTACTCACATATTTTAGAATCTAGAAGACTAGCTCAGGAATCAAATAATCAATATGAACTTGCTGAATCAAAGCGATTTGAAGCATCTTTGTATACTATGACAAATTTACAAACAGAGAGTTTACCTTTATTTTTAGAAGCACTTAGAATCCACAAAGCATTAGACTCTGATAAAGTATTTTATACTTTACAGGGTATTAGTCTTTACTATCGTAGCTTACAAGATTATGAAAAATATCTAGAGTATGGACTACTACTATTAGAAGACCCCAAAGCTTCCAATGACAAAAAAGCCCTTGCAATAGCACATTATACGGTTGGTGAAGGTTATTTAAAAAAAGACGACCTACAATTGGCACAATTGCATCTTGATAGTTCAATTGAGGCATTTAAGGAAATATCATCGATCTTAATTAGCGAGGTATATTTTACTAAAGCAGAATTACTATTAGCACAAAACCGCCCGTTGCAAGCTCAAGTAATGCTAGATATGAGTCAATATACAGCATCAAATAATAACTATAATATCGCATCCTTACAGAGTGAATTACTGAGAGCTAACATTTACTTGACGCTAAATGACAATATTGAAGCTAAAAATGTTTTAAATAGCTTACTTAATAAGAGTAAAAATGATAAATCAGCAGAATCTAAAGCACATCAAAAACTAGCAACTATTTATGAAGAAGAAGCTGATTATGCCCAAGCACTTTATCACCAAAAAGAGTACAAATTAGCCAGTGATGAATTGCTCGCAGAAAGCCAAACTGCACAAACTGCTTTTTACAATACAAAGCTTAATATAGAACATAAAGAGCTTGAGATATCTCGCCTAAAATCAGCACAACACCTAAGTGAACTTACACAAAGGCAACGAGAGAAAACGGCTAAACTTAGGGATACTGTTTTAGTTTTATTAATTCTTTTAGTTGTCGCGCTTGTGTACTACGTCATTCACGCCAAACGTACCAAAAATCAAATGAAAGCTTTAGCTCAAGAAGCCAATTTAGCCAACAAAGCAAAGAGTAACTTTTTAGCCAAAATGAGCCATGAAATTCGCAC
>MPDF01000087.1 GCA_001874365.1 Gammaproteobacteria bacterium MedPE
GTGGAGTGAGTAAGGCACAGATGTAGAGCCCTAAAAACGGCGCACCTATTAAGCTCATCCCAATGAGCATGATAATTGAACCAATAACGATGGCTTTAATGTTGATGGCAAACATGTTGAGCAGTTTGTCTACCAAATTTTGTGACTTTCTGTTGTATAGATCGTTAACTTTCGGCACGTCTAATTGTGTTTCGTTAATAAAACCTTCTTTCCACATGGTTTCGATTGATTTAGTCATGACTTACTCCTTACTTGCAATAAATTTGCTTAACTTGGTTTTAATTCGATTAATTCGCACACCGATATGATTGATATTGCTACCAATAATGTCGCTGATTTCTTGATAAGACTTTTCTTCTAAATACAGTAATATCACGGCGCGGTCGGTCTCTGACAAATGTTTAATGGCGTTGTAAAGCACATTAATATCGTCATTAGCGAAGGCTTTACTGTCATCGACAACTTCTTCTGGTAAAGCGTCAGAAACAATGGTGCTATGACCATTCTTTTGTTTCTTTAAATAGGTCAGGCAAACGTTTAAAGAAATGCGATAAATCCACGTCGACCATTCACTTTGCTCATTAAAATTGTCTTTACTACGCCAAATCTGTAGGCATACCTCTTGGTAATAATCTTCAAAATCTTCTTGCGTATTGGTGTAGGCGCGGCAGATTTTAATGATGATGCCAGCAAACGGCAGTATAGACTGTTGATAGAAATCACTGGTCATGAATGTCCTAAAAGTTACTTACTGTTTATTAAAAGATACCTAGTTAGTGGCTATCGAATTTGTTTTATTACAAACTCATAAAAATATTTTTATCTATGCTCAATAAAGGTGATGACAATTGTCATATTGGGCCATGACAAAGCACTCTGATAATACAAGTTAAGGGCAGGCATGATAACCCTATCTACAGATAGGAGAGTCTAATGAATTCAATAATCGATATAAATGGGCTGAGCTTTCAATATGCCAGTGGCAAAATTCAGCACCAAGTGCTTGATGATTTATCCCTTAGCATTAATCGCGGACAAATTGTCTGTTTGCTGGGCGCTAATGGTGCAGGGAAAAGTACGCTCATCAATTTAATGCTAGGACGTTTAAAAACGCAACAAGGTCATATTGAGATTTTTGGTCAGCGGCATACTAGCCGTGAAATACGCCAACGGTTAGGTGTAATGTTGCAAAATGCAGCAGCGCCTGATAGAGCAAAGGTCTGTGAATTGCTCGAATTATTCCGCAGTTATTACGATGCCCCTTTGCCACTGACACAGCTTTATCATGATTTACAGTTGGATAGCATTAGAGAACAATATTTTGGTTCGCTATCGGGTGGACAAAAGCAATTGGTGTTACTCGCGATAGCCTTGTGTGGCGACCCTGAGTTATTGTTTTTAGATGAGCCCAGCGTCGGGATGGATGTTACGACTCGTCGAGTATTGTGGCAAGTGATTGAGCGTTATAAGTCGCTTGGTAAAACCATTATGTTAACGACTCATTATCTTGAAGAGGCTGATGCGTTAGCCGATCGCGTTGTGGTGCTAAAAAACGGGAAGATAATTGCTGACGACACCCCCCAAGGCCTTAAAGTCGCTTTTTCACACAAGTTACTTAAAGCCAAAACATCACTATCAATGGATGTTGTACGCACGCTAGAAGCCGTTATCAATGTGACCCAATATGGCCGTTATTTCGAAGTGACTTCCACCAATGCTGCACTCACGGTTGCCAAATGGCAGGCAATAGATCCACACATTGATGATCTTACAATTAGCAATTGCGATTTAGAGCAAGCATTTATTCAATTAACGGACGATCATACAGAGCAAAACAATGAGGAGAAAGTCGCATGAATTCATTAGATAATCACCAAGTGCATAGGCTCACTTCATTTGTTCATGAGCTTAAACTCGATATCAAAATGGCATTACGTGAACCAAGCTTTATTTGGCCGACGTTGGCATTCCCATTGATGTTCTATGTGTTCTTTGGCATTGTTTTTAGCGATCACGCTGGGCAAAGCTCATCGACATATTTAATGGTGTCGTATGGCGTGTTCGGTATTATGGCACCTGCGTTGTTTGGTTTTGGTGCGAGTGTCGCGTCAGAGCGAGATAAAGGCTGGCTTGCCATCAAGCAAATTTCACCTGTGTCACCATGGCAATATATGATTGCCAAGCTCATTAACGCAATCCTGTTCTCACTGATTATTGTGGTTGGCTTGTTTATTCTTGGTGCGGTCTTTGGCGATGTCGTGTTAACTCGTCTGCAATGGTTGTCTATTGCTGGCCTGATGTTGCTTGGTAGCCTACCATTTTGTGCCATCGGATTAGCTATCGGATTTTGGGTGAAAGCCAAATCAGCAACCGCGGTACTCAATCTTATTTTCCTACCAAGTGCTTTTTTATCAGGCTTGGCAATTCCAGTGATGATCTTTCCGACATGGCTCCAAAAAGCGGCAATGATGTTACCGCCTTATCACTTATCACAGCTTGGTTTACATCTGGTTGATATGAGCTTAGGGCAACCGATTTGGCTGCATATTGCTTTTCTGTTAGTCACGTTATTCATTGCTAGCTTTATTGCCGTCAAAGGCTATCAGCATTGCCAAACTAATTAATCGGGTACTTAATGATGAAAAATATTTTTATTTCACTATTCGTTATTGGCTTATTAGTACTGTTCTTTATGTTACTGCCTACGCCTAATAAGCCACAGCAAGACAGTGATCGGATAACTATTATTCGTGGCGCGACAATGTTTGATGGCAACACTTGGCTAGGCGAAACTGACGTTGCATTCCAGCGTGGCCTTATTATTGGCTTGGGCTCTCGATTAACCAATAAATATAAAACTGCTAATGTGATTGATGCGTCAGGCCAGTATTTGCTCCCTGGTTTAATCGATGCTCATACGCATGCATGGGATAACGCGTTAAGCAATGCGGTGAAATATGGTGTGACGACAGAGTTAGATATGTTCACCAATAACGCATTCGCATCAACACAGCGCCCATTGCGTCAGCAGCATAATGTTGATGTACAACAAGCTGATTTATTTTCTGCTGGCACCTTAATTACGGCGCCTAACGGTCATGGCACAGAATATGGATTTGAAATTGATACGATTGAAAATGCAGCGCAGGCTAATGATTTTGTTGCGGCGCGTATTAACGAAGGCTCTGACTACCTCAAAATTGTGTATAACGCCACAAGCCGTTATATGCCTTCAATTGATAAAGCAACGCTCCATGCGTTAGTTCAAGCGGCCCATCAACAAGGTAAGCTTGCGGTTGTTCACATTAGTGATTTGCAATCGGCACGCGATGCGATAAATGCGGGGGCAGATGGCTTAGTTCACGCTTTTGTGGGGAAGGAGCAAACTGAACAGCTAATACCGCTTGCCAAGCACATGGCGAATAATAAGCAATTTATGATCCCAACATTATCGATTATCGCGTCAATGATGGGACAGGATAACAGCGCACAGTTAGTGGCTGACTTTAATAATGAATCCAAATTTAAAATTGGCGATGTTAGCAGCCAATTGTCAAACCTGCGCACCGATCGCAATCGACAATCGTTATTTGAAATGACGCAGCAGCAAGTTTCACTATTACATAATGCTGGCGTGATGATTTTAGCCGGTACTGATGCGCCAAATCCCGGCACGGCTCATGGCATTAGTATGCATTTAGAGCTGCAATTACTTGTTGAGAGCGGATTAACACCGACGCAGGCGCTAATGGCGGCAACGTCTAATGTGGCAAAAGCGTTTAAGTTAACTCATCGTGGGGTTATTGCTGTTGATCATAAAGCAGATTTTGTATTATTGAATCGTGATCCTAGAGTTGATATTACAAACACGCGCACTATCAGCACCGTTTTTAAAAACGGCTTTGAGATCAATGATAATGCGCAAGAGCAACAACATACTGCCATTAACGCAATGATGTTTAGTGATTTTGATAATGATTTAACATCGACCTTGAAGACGACTTGGTACTCGACAACTGATGAGCAATTTGGTGGAAATTCATCGGTTGATATTGTGCGCCAAGCGGGAGAGCAAGGCAGTCATTTATATATTACGGGGGAGTTAAAACGTAAGTTTAGCTTTCCTTGGGCCGGGGCGTTTATCTCGTTTAGTGATAATAATAAACAGCCAATGGACTTAACTGATTTAAAAGGCGTCGCGTTTGATGTTAAAGGAACGGCTGGTAGATATAAATTGATGTTAATGTCGACCAAGCAACAGATGCGTCCAGTTGAGATTCCTTTTGATGTTACCCAGCAGTTGCAACGAAAAACAGTGTCGTTCTCTACAATTAAGCCTCAATTACTCAATAGCGTCACTGGAATGGTTATCGTGGCATCGCTGCCAACAG
The DNA here is from genome assembly GCA_001874365.1 of Gammaproteobacteria bacterium MedPE. GTDB lineage: Bacteria > Pseudomonadota > Gammaproteobacteria > Enterobacterales > Psychrobiaceae > Psychrobium. Next base: position 4,392 of record MPDF01000087.1, read on the forward strand.
AAAAGTTTGAATTAATAATTGATAACGTTGAATTTGTTGAATAAATAGTGATGACACTTTAGAGTTACCTTATGAATTTATTAAAGAAAATACATCGTGGACTCGTCCCGTATGACTCGGACATGGGCTATGCGCCTTATTTGTCGCTGGCTTATTTGACGATATTTTTTGTTAACCTTTATTTTGCACCTGTAACAGGGTTGAAATTGGCCGCCGTAATTATTGCGCTTATTGTCTTCTTGATCTGCTATTTTCGTGCGTTTTGGGTTGATGGTGTACAACTCGTCATTTGTATTGTCAGTATATTTGCCATTGGTGTTGCAATGGCACAAATCAATTTTGGTGCCAGTGTCTTTTTTGTTTACGCCGCGGCGATGTGTTCGCAGCTTAAAACACATAGAATCGCATTGGGCTCACTTATATTTGTTATATGCAGTATCGGCTTGTTTGCAGCAATTACGCAGCAATCGACGTTTTTCTGGATCCCAGCTATTTTATTTTCCTTCATTATCGGTTTGATGACGGTACACCAAGCAGAAGTTGATCGTAAAAATAAGGCGCTAAAACTCTCTGAGGAACACATTGAAGCCTTGGCTAAAACCGCTGAACGTGAGCGAATTGGCCGTGATTTACATGATGTTTTGGGCCATAGTTTGTCGGTGATTACCCTCAAATCTGAGTTAGCGAGTAAGATGATTGATAAGGGCGTTGCATTAGATAAAATTCGCGAGGAAATTAAGGCCGTTGAAGAGTTATCTCGAGAAACGCTAGCACAGGTGCGCGGCGCCGTTGTCGGTTATAATCAAGCAACAATTGATACGGAGCTTTTACATGCGCAAGTAGCGACTAAAGCTGCTGATATTGAGCTTATTAGTGACATTGAAGTCAATACATTAACCGCAGATGTTGAGTCGCAGTTAGCACTCATTGTTCGCGAAGCAATTACCAACATTGTGCGGCATGCAGAGACAAAGAAAGCATGGGTTACGCTGCATACTCGGAATACTGGTGTTGAGCTCTCGATTAAGGATCAAGGCTCGATGACAGACTATAAAGAAAACTCGGGGCTTAATGGTATGCGTCAACGCATTACAAAACTCGGCGGTGAAATGTATATTGAAACCGCACCAACGTGTTTGCGCTTTAATGTGCCTGTGTCAGTTTAAAGCCTGAGTAGGATAGGGAAAAATGATAAAAATACTTATCGCTGAAGATCAATCGATGGTGCTGGGTGCACTATCAGCTTTATTGGATCTAGAGGACGATTTTACGGTTGTTGCCACCGCCGAAAATGGTGAACAAGCAATGTCATTGGCTCAGCAACATGATGTTGATATTGTGCTGACTGACATTGAGATGCCGAAAATGACCGGCATTGAGTTAGCGCAAGCGCTTCAACGAATCAATTATACTGCTAAGGTGATGATTTTAACCACCTTCACTCGAAGCGGCTATTTACGCCGTGCAATGGACGCTGGGGTGAAAGGGTATCTATTAAAAGACGCACCGTCAGACTCTCTCGCCCAAGCCGTACGCCAAATACATCAGGGAAAAGTGATTGTTGCGCCTGAGCTCATTACTCAAGCGTGGGGAGAGGTTGATCCGTTAACAGATAAAGAGCGTAAAGTATTGCGCTTAGCTTACGAAGGAAAAACCACCGAGCAAATTAGCAAAGCAATCTATTTGTCGGCGGGCACTGTTAGAAACTACCTATCTGAAGCGTCATCAAAACTTGGCGCAGCAAACCGCATAGAAGCGGCTCGCATTGCCAAACAAAATGGCTGGTTATAACGACAAGCCATTCGTTCTACGTTATTCGTCGCTCATTGATAATAACCAACATCGCTCCTCATGCCTTAAAAAAAGACTTATCCTCAGCCAGTCTTTTTATCGGTTCTTAATCACCGCGCAGGTGATTTTATCCCATGTCTCACAATTATAACTAGCCGCCATATCGCGGTTAATCAATGAAAGCAATTGCCGTGTTTTATCATCAAACCTAAATGCTGCTAAGAAATTGGTGTCGACAACAATAAATTGATTCTTATAGGGAAATAACCACTTACTATTGTCGCTACTGTCTAATACAGTTTTAGCTGCTTGATAGTCAGCAAACCATTCATTGGTTAAACCATGGCCAGCCTTAGGGTAAAATAAGGTGCCCATTTGTTGCGGCGCCGATTTATCTAGCTGACCACTAAGCACCGCAGATGCCTGTTGCCATTGTTTAAACCCTAGTTTTATCGCAATAATAGTTAACGTATGTTTAAGCTGTAAATCGTCTTGATGAGTAATTCCCATTTTCGTTAGTTGTGAATGACTTTCAAACGCATCCTCGTCAGATATTAACGTTTTTAATAGTTTTTTAGCTTGGATCTTTACTTCGTTAATGGCTAATTCCATGATGAATTCTCCATGTTGTGGCAGCGGGTTAACACTGAAGACTTCTTCAAACTATAAGCAGGCGATAAAAATTGGGGAAGGGTGACTAACATCATTCAATATCCTCTAAGTATTGGTTGGCATTCCGCAAAGCCTACTTAGTTCGTACTGAACTGATTAATAGTAAATTGTTTGAAACAATTGATTAGAGTGAATTCATCTTTGGCGGAGCAGGCGTCTCTAAAACCTGCTCGCTATTCTATGGTGGAATTTTAAGCAGGTCAAGCACCAGACTATAATGTGACTAAGGTTTGCGTTTAGTCACCTTTTGTTCGCTCCAATTGAGCTTGCTACGTAATACTTCGTAATAGCTGTAGTCTTTAGGGTGGATAAGACGCAGCTCATATTTGCATTTGCTGATTCGAATTTCGTCGCCGGGCAAAATTTCAATACTTACCTGACCGTCACAACTAACCTGCACATTACTTGATAAATAATTAGGAATTCTCAGACTGATATCACTGTTGCCATCAATAACGATAGGGCGTGAACTTAAGGTATGAGGAAACATTGGCACTAATGATATTGCGTCCATGTTAGGTGTTAAAATAGGACCGCCACCTGACAAAGAATAAGCAGTCGAACCTGTAGGCGTTGCAGTAATTAAACCGTCTGAGCGTTGGTGATAAACAAATAAGTCGTCAATATAAAGCTCAAACTCAATCATGTTGGCGACTTTTGCTGCGTGAAGTACGACCTCATTCATTGCACTATTACAGCTCTTTATTTCACCATGACGCAGTACTTTCATTTCAAGCAAGAAGCGCTTTTCAGTGATAAAGTTACCCGCTAAAATTGCACTTAATGGCCCGTCGGTATTATCTGGGTCAATATCGGTAAGAAACCCCAAATTACCGCGGTTAACACCAACAACGGCGATATCAAATCTTGCTAGGACACGTGCTGCGCCGAGCATGTTACCGTCACCACCAACAACAATGGCTAAATCACATTGCTCGCCAATATCAGTTAATGACGCAAGCTGTTCATTGGGCAGAGATAACTCTTTGGCGGAATGCTCTTCAACTAACACGCGGTAGTCTTGCTGAGTTAGAAACTCAATAAGATGTGAAATAGTTTCATTGGTTTCACGGTGATGACTTTTGCCAATCAGTCCAATAGAGGTAAATAGCGCTTTCATATGACATTCAAAAACTTTGATGGATGCCCCAGTATACCTAGTGCGCTGACTATTGCTACATATTGCAGATTCTATGTTATAAAAAAATCTCACTATTTTTATCAGATAAAGGCTTGAATCATTTGCTTTCATCCCCATAATAATGAGCAATGAACTAGAACTATTGTTTGGAAGAGATATGAGCGAACAAGATTTAAACGCACAAAACGTTGAAAATGAAGAAAATGTTGAGCAAGTAGAAGGCGAAGTTGAAACAAATGTTTCTGACGATGCTGCGCGTATTGCAGAACTTGAGAAGGAATTACAATCGACTAAAGAGTTAGTTGCTTCTCAACAAGACGGCGTTTTACGCGGTAAAGCTGAAGTTGAAAACATGCGTCGCCGTGTGGCACAAGATGTTGAAAAAGCACACAAGTTCGCACTAAACAAATTTGCTAATGAGTTATTGCCAGTCGTTGATAACTTAGAGCGTGCACTAGGCGCTGCTGATAAAGAAAGCGAGCACACTAAAGCGATGGTTGAGGGGGTTGAAATGACCCTAAACAGCATGATGTCTGCGCTAGATAAATCAGGTGTTAAAGCGATTGATCCAAAAGGTGAAACATTCAACCCTGAATTACACCAAGCAATGACGATGATTGAAGTACCGGGTGCAGAGCCGAACTCAGTTATTGACGTTATGCAAAAAGGTTTCGAATTAAACGGTCGTCTATTACGTCCTGCGATGGTTGTTGTTGCTAAAGGCAATGGCGTAGATACCAACGCTTAATTGATTCTGACAATTTGATTGTTGAGCGCCGTAGCTCAACCAAAATGAAAAGCCGTTTCACGTTGTGAAGCGGCTTTTTTGTTAGTTGATGACAACCCCTTTTAGTTTGTTAAATGGTGGCTAGCACTAAAGTGTGATATGTTTCGCTCGTTTTTATCATTTTCGGGTTTGTTTATGACGACACCAAGTAACGCAGCACCTAATCAACAAAATAGCGATCAGCAAAATAATAAGGGGCTGTTTAATCGATTTTTAGCCACGGTAGAGTTTCTCGGAAACATGCTACCGCATCCAATTACCTTATTTGCCATCTTCTGTATGGCGATCATTGTTATTAGTGGTATCGCCGATTGGGCGGGATTAAGTGTCATTGACCCCCGTCCTGAAGGCGCCAAGGGAAGAGCACCTGACGGCGTTATCGAAGTAGTGAGCCTGATGAGCGCTGAAGGTTTGCAAAAGATTGTGACGGGACTCGTGACAAACTTTACGGGTTTTGCGCCGCTGGGTACCGTGCTGGTGGCTATTTTAGGGGTGAGTGTTGCTGAACATTCAGGTTTATTATCTGCTGCAATGCGTGGCATGGTGATGGGCGCGCCGAAGCGTCTAGTGACCTTTATGGTGGTGTTTGCAGCCATTTTATCTAACACAGCATCAGAGTTAGGTTATGTGGTACTCATTCCTCTGGCAGCAATGATATTCCACAGTTTAGGTCGTCACCCATTGGCTGGTCTTGCAGCGGCGTTTGCCGGCGTATCTGGTGGTTACAGCGCCAATTTATTACTTGGTACTATCGACCCGCTACTTGCTGGAATTACAACGCCAGCAGCGCAAATGATTGACCCGACCTATGAAGTAGGGCCAGAAGCGAACTATTACTTTATGGCCATTTCAGTCGTGTTAATTGCTGTCGTCGGTACGTGGGTAACAGAGAAAATTGTTGAGCCGCGATTGGGTAAATATAACGATGATGAGGCGACTGAAGATTTATCACAAAATAATATTGAGCGATTGACTGCTGTTGAGAAAACAGGCTTAAAAGCCGCTGGTTTGGCATTTTTATTAACCTGTATTGTACTGGCGTACACTATCGTGCCTGAAGACGGTATTTTGCGTCATCCAGAAACTGGCGCTGTTGCTGGCTCGCCATTCTTAAAGGGTATTGTGGCCTTTATCTTTGTGACCTTTGCTATTCCTGGTTTTGTGTATGGTCGTGTTGTTGGCACCATGAAAAACGACCGCGATGTCATTGATGCAATGTCCAAAAGCATTAGCTCGATGGGCATGTACGTGGTGCTAGTATTCTTTGCCGCGCAGTTTGTCGCGTTCTTTAAATGGACTAATCTAGGTACTATCTTGGCGGTTAAAGGGGCGGCGCTGTTAACAGCATTAAACCTGACAGGTCCTGAAGTTTTCGTACTCTTTATCTTTATGTGTGCATTAGTGAATTTAAGCCTAGGTTCGTCATCGGCACAATGGGCAATCACGGCACCTATTTTCGTTCCTATGTTAATGCTCATTGGTTACGCACCTGAGACTATTCAGGCAGCATATCGTATCGGTGATTCGGTCACCAATTTGATAACCCCAATGATGAGTTACTTTGGTTTGATCTTAGCGGTCGCTACCAAATATAAGAAAGATATGGGAATAGGTACGCTAGTCGCCACCATGCTGCCATATTCGATGTTCTTCTTTGTCGGCTGGGTTGCTTTGTTCTACTTATGGGTATTCGTACTCGGCATGCCTGTAGGCCCGGAATCGCCGATTTATTACAAGCCTTAAGTTTGTTGTATATTTGACAATAGTTAAATGAAAAACCACCGCCAATAGCGGTGGTTTTTTTATGAGAAAATTTCGTTATGAATAATGTTATTTCCAGTAATAAACTGTTCTCAGAAGGAAATAATTTCAATTAAATCTCAGAGTTAAGGCTTTGACAAATTTATGTTTTATCACTATTGTTGACGCATATTTTAACGTTCACTTTAAACGTTGTTATTAATATAAGGAAATATTATGAGTTGGTTTAGTTCTAAGAAATTGTGTTCTCACTGTCATATCACTAAAACCTATCAAAAATTTGAAGGTGAAGTAACTTGCCCTCAATGTGAAACCAATATTTTGATAAGTAGGGAAGGGATCCGTATTTGTCCGGTGGATCAAACTAAGATGGTTAAAGAAGATTACAAAGGGATTATTTTAGATAGGTGTAGTCAATGTAATGGTGTTTGGCTTGATAGCGATGAACTATCGAGTATGCAAGAATTGGCTAAAAAGGATTCTGACTTCGCGACTGGGATGGTGCTAGGAATGGCTGTAGGGTAAATAAAATACTTTACAGGCTTTTCATTAACAGCTGAACGTGAAATGCCATATTGCTCATAGACAGTTCAATTAGTGGCATTAAATTCATGAATCTACAGCTTTTATAGACAAGGCTTCTATAACTTTATGAGACCTTATTCGTTATTAAATTTTAAAGAATATCTACATTTCATTTTCTTAATATCTGTCTTTATTGGCTTGTTAATTAATTTCGATTTAACTAATGATATTGAAAGAGCCTATTCTTTGTTAATTGTGATTTTTGTTGGAGGACTTTATTACTTTAAAAATGATCCATTTAAAATGAATTACTGGTCTTTTACAGATGAAAGAAAAACGACTAATTATGAGATAGTTGGTCCGTTTGGTATGGTTTTCGTTGCAGGCTGGATAGCGGTGGTTGATTTTATGACACCGGATGTAATATCAAAGTACTCAGGATTAATTTTGTTGGCTACCATTATAAATGCGCTGGATGTAAACAGTGAGATATCACGAAGAGCTGAAGAGCGTTTTATATTAGGTGATATTGTGTTAATTCACAAAGCTATAATTTGGTTTTTTTTCATTGTTTTGTATTTTATAGCGACGAAGTATTTTCTTACTCAGGGAGAGTGGAAGAGAGGTATTCCTGAAGTTTCTCAAATTATCAAAATCACATTCGAGAGAATTAACTAATCGGTATCCCTATTCATATTGTTTGGTCTCCTCGAACGTTCAAGTAATGCAATTGGTGCATAGTTTAGCTTATCAGCTAGCAAGTAATGAGTGACAGGTATGAAACGTTTTATTTTATTGTTTTTATGCGCTTTTATAGCCACAAATGGCATTTGTGGTGATTATGAATATATGAGGAGTAATGGTGAAGCATTAGCTATAAAGTTAATCAATGAGGCGGGAAAACAACGTGTTGTTTTTATTGATGGTCATGTTGCCTATGGAGGAGAAATGCGAGCGTCTCCTAATTACTTTATTGAAGTCGATAGTGAATTTTTTATTTTTGCTTTACCGCATAAAGTTGATGAAAAAGAAGAATGGGTATATAGAGATATAAGCTTTAAAGTTGAGAGAAAAGTATCGGTAACGTATAAAGATGTGAAGGAATATTTATATTCGATTAGCCTAACGCTGAAAAACTCAGAAAATATCGAATGGCTTTTATATAGCGAAACAAGAGGTGTTGTATCCTTTTCAAGGAGTGTTGTTGAGGACGTATATTCGTTTAGTACTAATAAATATGAGGAATCATTAGTATCAGAAGTTTACTGGTTGACGAGTGAATTAGGGCTAGCAAAACTACGACGATAAATTAAATGACTTTTTAAACAACAATATTTGAGAAGTAGGGAGGAATATAAATGAGGATGGTTAAGTTAATAACATTTCTAATTATTTTATATTCTTTTAGCGGAGAGACTTTCGCATGTACGGAAAATTATGAAAATCGAATGAATAAAATGCCTTTCAACGATTTGTTTTTAGTTGCTATGAAAGAATCAGACGCAATCTTTATTGGTGAATTTTTTACATCTTATGGTAATTATGACCCCAAAAGCGTATTTAATATGGAGAGTGGTTTTGTATTCATTGTAGATAAGATTATCAAGGGGAATATACCGGCTTACGTGCAAGGCCCATTTAGTGGCTTTTGTGGATTCTCACGATTAGTTGCGTCGTTTAAAAGTCATGCTATAGGAGACGAAAGATTAAAACTCGGTGACAAGTATTTAATAATCGGCAACTTAAGTGACCAAGGTTTTTTCTTTAAAGGAATTAAATCATTATCTGATTCTGAAAATATATTATTACGATATGAATTTAATAAGCGAATTGAAGAATAAATCACTTATGAATTTAGCGATTTAAATAAAAAGCTACCCCTGATGGAGTAGCTTTTTTGCATTTTTAGCGTGTTAAAACCTAATTAGTTAAACACTACAGCTCCAAATTATCTAAGATATCGTCTTCGACATTATTGGCTAACGTCACTTTAAGCTTGGGCGTGCGCTCCATTTCACGCTTTATCGCAAAGTTAGCTTCTTCGTTACGTGCCCAACTACGACGGGCAATACCGTTGTTTACATCAAACAACAACATTGATTTTAAGCGGCGCTCTGCATCGCTTGAACCATCGAGTAACATACCAAAACCACCGTTAGTTACTTCACCCCAGCCAACGCCACCGCCATTATGGATTGATACCCACGTTGCGCCGCGGAAGCTATCGCCAATCACGTTGTGAATCGCCATATCAGCGGTGAAACGGCTACCATCGTAGATATTTGATGTTTCGCGAAATGGTGAATCTGTGCCGCTTACATCGTGATGATCGCGACCTAGTACCACAGGGCCA
>MPDF01000088.1 GCA_001874365.1 Gammaproteobacteria bacterium MedPE
GTCGACTCTTAGATGCTTTATTTACTTTAGTTGCAACTTGTCTAACTTTTTCACCTAAGCCGATCAATTGCTCGACATCTTCACCGCAAATTTCAGTAAATGTTGGTAATTCGTCCTTAACATCAGCGACAACTTTTTTAGGTCTGCTGCTATTCCAATGGACACAAAAAGGAACACAATACGTTAACGCCAGTGATAACCAATGCATATTGGCGTCGCCAAATAATCCATGATATTGATTAATTAATGTGAGTACTGAGCCAACGACGGCAGAAGTTAATATCCCTTTCTTCAATCTTGCATTCATTTTAAAGCCTCATTTATCACAATTGACAGTGAACAAATAATAATCGGCGAACAATAGCAAATTATCAGCAATAACAAAGCAGACCATCATGATGTTCATGGGATTGTTGTTCTTATAAATGTTGTGCAATTGACAAGACTTTTTCACAAAGCTTACGCCTCGCTCTGCTTAGCGAGTTCGACGAAAGCTTGAGAAAAGCGAACATTATGACAATAGTAGCCACGAGGCTGACTATTAAAATGCCGCTCAAGGAATCAACTTTTTCACCACGTCAGTATTCATTTTCGGTGGAATATTCATTTTTGTTCGCGTAAGAGCAGTAAACTAGCGATGACAGTTATTAAATTTTTATTTGAGTAATATGAAGACATTTCGACAAAAATCGTTATATTCATCGTATTAAAAATTAACAAGAAATTACAACATGACTTCTAAGGCTTGGTATAAGAAACCAGAAATGATAGTTGCACTATCTGCATTGGTGGTTAGTTTAGTTACAACCGTAGTCAGTATTTATTCTGCAACAACTGATCGCGCTTATGCAAAAGCGTCAGTGTGGCCTCGAATTGAAATTTATCCGAACTATAGTGGTGGTTCTCAAGTGTTCTCTTTTAGTGTAAAAAATAATGGGACAGGGCCTGCTATAGTGAAACATGCTTTAATTAGTTATGCAGATAAACCTATAAAGGTATGGCGTGATATTCCAGAATTACCCGATGTTCGTCAGTCACACATTAGTACAAGAATTTTATCTCCTCAACAACAAGTAGAACCAATACGAATTACAGGTATGAAGCGCTCTCAATTTATAAAATTAGAAAAAGAAATAAAAATAACGCTATGCTATTGCTCTATTTATGAAGAATGTTGGCTCACCGATCGCAGTAATAATCCAGTTAAAGTAAAACAATGTAAAGCAACCCCCAGCTTACTATTCGAAAATTAATTACCCTAAAATTTGGCGTCCATACCGCACGATTTCCTTAGAAATTTTCTTATGGATGCCTTGAACCAATACCCAGCTGTGCCAATAGAGGGTTAAGGTTATCGATTTATCACTGCACAAGTTAATGAGTTCGCCATTAGCAATCTCATCTTCAATTTGCAGCGTTGGCACTAAACAATACGCAGCCCCCTGCTTAGCGAGTTCGACGAAAGCTTGAGACGAGCGAACACTATGGCAATAATAATCACGTGGCTGAATATTAAAATGCTGTTCAATGAATTTAACGTGCATATCATCATTAGGATCGTAACTGATCCCGGGTGCGTAGCGCAGACTGTCTTTAGTGATCCCATTAGGGAAATAGCGCTTAGCAAATTCTGGAGAACACACCAAAATGAAAGTGACATCACCTAACTTAAAAGACTGATATCCCGGCAGTGCTTTTTCAATACAACTCACCGCCCCCGTTGCTTGTCCTGAACGCAACGCCTCTATGGTTTGATATTCATTTTTAACAATTAAATCGAGCTCGACTAAATGACGTTTGAGTACTGGCGTAATGGCGCCTAAAAACCACGTCGCAATACTATCGGCGTTGACAGCTAATGACACTTTAATTGGTTTTGTTGGTGAGTCTGGTGCTAGCTCAGGAATCAGCTCATTCTCTAATTCTCGCACCATCTTAAAGTGCACAACGAGTCGCTCTCCTGCACTAGTAGCAGTAATTGGACTAGACCGAATAATCACCGGCTGACCAATATTCTCTTCCAATAATTTAATCCGTTGTGACACAGCAGATTGAGTAATAAACAACTTGGCAGCTGCTTTTTCAAAGCTTTGCAGATCAATAACGGCGGTAAGCGCCTCAAGCAATTTGTAGTCAAATTTCATTACGTACACTCATTAATAATCAACTCAACCCATCATAAGTAAAATTAATGATATATCAAATTTATTAATTTTATTTAATAAAAATTAGCGCGCAAAATAGCCTCATATTTTAGTTAGCCCTATTCGTCACCGCTCAATATTGAGGAGCAGCATAATGAGTTATTTAGTCGCCATAAAAGGATTTACCCTAGGTTTAAGTATGATCGTTCCAATTGGCGCACAAAACGCCATGATCTTAAACCAAGGTATTAATCGCAATCACCATTTGCTAGCAGCCGCACTTTGCGCATTCTATGACATCTTGCTCATTTCGGTAGGCATCATGGGCGGTAGCTTAATATTAAACAGCAGCGATATCATGTTTACACTATTAACGTGGGGCGGCATTTTATTCTTGATTGGTTACGGCGCTAGCTCCTATCAAGCTGCCTTTTCTGAGCAAACTAGTGAAAAAGGCAATAAAAGTACAACGCATAAATCGATTAAAGTTGTGATTTTGACAAGCCTAGTCGTGACGTTTTTGAACCCACATGCCTACATCGATACAGTGATGGTGATTGGCAGTGTTGGCGGCCAGTTTGAAGGGTTAAATAAATACTACTTCATGGCAGGTGCAATGGCAGCATCTTTAGTATGGTTCTTCACACTAGCGTCAGGTGCCGCTAAGCTCTCTCACGTGCTAGCGCGTCCGAAGGTTAAGCAAGGCATCGACCTTGCCATTGCTGCCGTGATGTGGATTATTGCAGCAAGCCTTTTCCAAAGCTGGATTGCGCGTTTTTACTAATAACTCATTGACTAGTTACGTAAATAACACGTTAGCTAGAGCCTGCTGATCTTTGGTAAAGGCTTTTGTAGCGAATTGTTCGGGTTTTACACAAGGCAGAGCCTACAACGCTTAGTGGGCTGTTATTTTTCGGGGAGACTACCGACTAAGCTAACAGGTGATAACACTGTGGAAATCACGAACAAACGCTGCTCTACAGATGTAATGATAAGACATTGCCGCCGCGTTTTTCGTCTCGCTCCTCATGCCTTGTAAAAAAGACTTGTCAATGACACAATATTCTCACTCGAAAAATCAACAAGCCCCTGTCAGACACTAACTTTTTGAACAAAGCTAATTTACGATCTGTTAGTTATCGCTAATCTACTTAGTCGAACTCAATACGACAATAGCTTGGTAAAAAATTGCTAGCCATTGATTTCATCTCTTCTCGTTCTGTTTCATCTTGTATTTCCGCCAAATCAGCTTTCATCATAGTGGTCATTTCATTACACACTAAATCACAGCTTTCTTTAGCAGAATCAGCACCGTCTTTAACACTACACTCTGTCATTGCAAGATACATTTTCTTCTGTGCTTCAAATGACATACTTTCACGATCTTTTGCTGATAAAAACATATCCGCATAACCAATATTTTCTACAACTTTTTTAGTCTCATCACTCGTCATATTAATTGGGTCAAACGCAACAATTGAACCAAGAATGTCTCTTGGTGTAGAGCCGCCAAGTAAAGGCATAACGACATAAGGGCCAGAATCAACACCGTAATGAGCTAACGTTTGGCCAAAGTCTTCCTCGTTATTGGGAATTCCCATTATTGTTGCCCAATCAATAATACCTAATAAGCCAATAGTCGAGTTAATTCCAAAACGACCTAGATCTTGACCTGCCGCTTTAAATTTCCCCTGTAATGCATTGTTAATTGCAGTATTAGGCACCGATAAATTATCTAACATGGAGAAAACAGCATCTTCAACAAAATCTGGAATCACATAATCTAATGCCGTACCAATAGGCGAAAGTACATACTCACTAGCGCCTACATTAAAGCTATGCATATTCTCGTTGTAACTATCCAACATGGATTTATCTTTATTCGTACTGCTACCTTGAGTTTCATCGTCTGGAACACTAGAACATCCTACTAATAACACAAATAACGAAGCACCCATTACACTTTTAAAATTCATCATTAATCAATCTCTATTTACTAAAATCGATTAATGTTTACATAGCGCGAGTTACATATGGGTTTACTCTGCAGCTGAAATAAAATATTTAGAAGTAAAGGGTGACACTACGTCCTCCGGTAATGTTATCTGATTCATAACGCCATGCTAATTTTAATGAAGCACGGCGAACAAGTTCGAGCCCCAAGCCAAACCCCAGCTCTTCAGCCGGCAAAATATCATTATTAGCGTTAAAACATTGATTCGTCACTTTAATAAAATCACTCTGAACAGTAATATCGACTGTACCTTGATGAGTATATTGAAATGCATTACGAATTAAGTTAGTCAGAATAATGACGCACAATGAGCGAGAAACTGAAATAGAAACAGGATGTAAATTAGCAGTAACAGTGACAGCTTTCTGTTCGTTCAAATAGCGATTATCATTAATTATCTGCTCAATAAGCACGTCGAGTTCAACGGTTTCTTCTGCTGGTAAATCATCAGTATTCTTACTTAGCCATAAAATAGTTTGTACTAACTGTTTCATATTTTCGATAGCTCTTGATAATCGTTCAATCACTTTATCTTGGGCTTCACTATCACTTCCCTTTATCCTCATCTTCTCTAGTAAAGCTAAATTTGTTGCTAGAACAGCAATCGGAGTTCTTAGCTCATGACTCGCGTTATTGAGGAATTGTTTTTCATGTTCCAACACGTTGTTGATACGAATAAACGCAAACTGTAATTGATTAGCAACGACTTCGAGCTCAGTGAAACGAAGATTTGGTAGGTCATCATCGACATTATCACTTTTCAACTCTTGCGCCCACTTAGCTAAAGCCGTGATAGGTTGGCTAATGTTTCTCACCAGTGCCAGCGTTAACACCATGACAGTAATAAAAAATGCAATAGTAATAGAAATCAGAATGTAAAAAGCAGCATCAAATTCTTCATGATGCTCCTTTTCACTTTCTTCCGGTGATATTCCCATCGTCAAGTATAACCACTGGTCATCTTTTAAGTGATAGCTATAAAATAAAAATATTTCACAGCGAACACCACGACAATAATCTTTGAGTTGCTGCGCCTCAAACTCATAATTTCCAATATTTCCGAATAGTTCAGCGTCATACAAACGCATATCACCATGCTTTCGCTCATTAAGAGGAAATATTTCTAACAGCGCTTTGGGAATATTTTTTTCATTTCTATAGCTTTTTAAAAAGGAACGTTCTGGTTTTGGTGTATGAACATCATGAACATAAGCATCGGCATAAGCACGGGCTTCGTTTGCTAAAATAATCTTGTTGTTAACTTTAACTCCAAACATAAAATACGCGGCGATAATAAAGCTATAAAGCAAAACAAACATTGCGCTACTGCCGCCAACATATATCAAAATTCGTCGATTTAAGCTCTTTCTAGTTTTCATTGTCTACTCTCATGGCAAACCCTTGATTAGCAATTGTATGAATAAGCGGTTTATCAAATGGCTTGTCAATCTTAGAGCGCAATCTAAATATATGCACTTTCAATGCACTTTTGTCGGGGAAGTCGTCTTTCCAGATCGTCTGTTCAAGCTCTTCTCTGCTCACTGGATTTGGACTTGCACGCAGTAAAGTTTCAATGATTTTCCAACCGATGCCCCCCAGTTCAATTTGCACATCGTTTCGAGTTGCCTTTTTCATTCCAATATCCATGCAAAAATCGCCAATAATAAGTTTTTTACTTTGTGTGCTTCGGCGTTTTGCCAGTGCTTTTACACGTACAAATAATTCTTGAATGTCAAAGGGTTTAACTAAATAGTCATCGGTGCCACAGTCAAATCCCTTAATTTTGTCAGCGACGGTGTCTTGTGCAGTTAACATCAGAACAGGGGTGTCGTTTCCTGCTTGTCGAATATTCTGACAAACATCGAGCCCACTGCGCATCGGTAGGTTTAAATCGAGCACAATAATGTCGTACGGGTTGGCTAGTGCGAGGTTCTCTCCAGTAACCCCGTCACAGGCAAAATCACATTCAATGTCTTCTAACTCTAGAAATTCGACGATACCATTAGCTAAGTCGATATCATCTTCAATAAGCAATAGACGTAGGCTCATTAACTAATCTCCTGTGTATCACGTAACTGTTGTGAGGTGTTTGAGCTAAATAATTGGCGCTTAAACTGTTTAATGTCATCAAATATAACCAACAATACCGGTACTAGCACTAAGGTAATCACCGTCGAAAATAAAATACCGTAGGCAAGCGATGCCGCCGCAGGAATCAAATAGGCCGCTTGTTCTGACGTCTCTTGTAATAAAGAGGCAAGTCCAGCATACGTCGTTAGCGACGTAAGTAAAATGGCTCGCAATCTATGACTACACGCATTGATAATCGCATCTTGCAGCGCAAGTCCTTGTAGGACGAGTTTGTTGAATCTATCCACCAGCAATAAACTATTATTTACTACAACGCCACTGAGTGCCAGTATCCCTAAAATTGATAAGATACTAATAGGTAAATCAATAATCCAATGGCCTAAAATTGCGCCTAAGATACCAAACGGAATAGCCGACATAATGATTATTGGTTGCATATATGATTTTAAAGGGATGGCAACTAAGGCATAAATAAGAAACAGTGACAGCGCGAAGATCTTTATCATCGAGTTAATCGACTTTTCTTGCTCAGCGGATTCACCAGCCACCAACACCTGAGCATTGGGGTATTTCTCTAATAAGCCATCAAGCAATTGCTCATTTACTGCACTTAACAATCGATCTGGTGTAATCACCGTTTTATCAAGATTGGCGGTAATAGTGACTGCTTGACGCGTATTAACATGCTTAATGTCTTTAATGGTATAAACACGTTTTTGTTCAGCAACTAGTGATAATGGCACTATCGCACCGCTAGGTGTGCGAATTCTTGCTGATTCTAAATCAGTCGTATCTTGACGTTGCGCCGCGTCATAACGCACAAATACTTTAACTTGATCTTTTCCCCGTTGTACGCGCTGCACTTCAGCCCCAAAGAATGCTTGTCTAACTTGCTGCGCCAAGCTTGCAGTGGTCAACCCCAGCGAGCGCCCCGCTGCTGTGAGTTCAAATTCAAGTTGCGGCTGACCTTTAAGTAAATCACTTTGAATATCGCTAACCCCGCCAATGTTGCTCATAAACTCGGTAACACTATCGCTTAATACAGTAATTTCTTGACGTGTATCGGCCAAAATTTTCAAGTTAAAGCCATCAATATTTTCTTCTGCACTGATGATTTTAAGATGACGGATCCCTTCAGGTTTAGATAATAGTGTGCGTAACTGTGCGCCTACTTGTTCAGCTGTCACTGTTCGTGTTTTATCGCTGTTAAGTTCTAACGCTAAATAACCATCCGTTTCATTTAGCACTTGAGTTAACACACTCTCAATTACTGGAATAGCGCTGCTCCCATTATCTATCCACTCCTGATTAATCGTGTTAACAGTGTCCTCGACACTTTTCGCCATGCGGTGAGAAACCTGATAACCAACCCCCATTTCGGTGGAGTATCGAACCTCAACAACTTCTCGAGCAATATTTGGAAAAAAGACAAAACCCACTTTACCAGACGGTATCATGCCTACCACGAGAATAAAGATGGCAATAAAACCACTAAATGCAAGGTAACGATAACTCAGGACCGCTTTTATTGCAGGTTGATACCAACGTTCATTAAGTGCGTTAATCAGTTTATTCGCGCCTTGTTGGATCCAATCAATGCCCCTCATGAATATATTAGAACGTTGGCTTGGCGCCGTATTCACATGCGCAAGATGAGCAGGCAGAATGAGCTTTGATTCGATTAATGAAAATATTAAACACGCCACGGCAACCAGCGCAAACAAACTAAATACTTTACCGAGCATTCCTTCAATAAAAGACATCGGGTAAAAAGCGGCGACAGTTGTTAACAAACCAAACATGGTTGGCGCCGCAATGCTTTTCACTCCGCGAATAGAGGCAGCCAAATTATTACCATAGCGTTGACGATGGCTATAAATACTCTCACCAACGACCACCGCATCATCAACTAAGATCCCTAATACAATGATAAAACCAAAAGTCGTTAATTCATTGAGTGTTAGAGTAAGTAAACCATCTCCCATCAAAATGAATGCCCCAGCAAAACAGACTGGCAATCCCATACCAACCCAAAATGCGACTGTCAGATTCAAGAAAATAGCGAGCACTAGCATTACCAAACCAATCCCTACGGCGCCATTCTTGGCCAGTAGCAACAGACGATCTTGCATAAAGTCACTTCGGTCCCACATCGTTGCTAGCGTCATATTTTGGGGAAGTTGTCCACTATTTTTCCACTGCTGGGTCAGTATTTTTGCTTCATTTGCGATGGCTAGAATATCGGCCCCTTCATTTACAATAACCTTAAAGTTAACGGCAGGTTGCCCTTGAAAACGTGACAAGACCGTAGGGTATTCTTCAAAACCATCTTTGATAGTAGTGATGTCAGCTAATTTGATCTGGCTGCCATTAGCGAGTGTCTTAACACGAATGTTTGCAAAATCACGCTCAATGTAACCTTGTTTATCTGCTTTGAGTAAAATGATGCCATCACGTGAACGTAATTGTCCTCCATTTTCACTCAATGACTCGGCAGCAATCGATCGCACGATATCATCAATAGTAAGGTTTAGTGCTTGTAGCTGTAACTCATTTACTTCAATAGAAATTTCAGGTGTCTTCCACCCAGTCTTTTCAACTTTATTAATCGCTGGTGAGCGCAGTAATGCATCTTCAAATTGACGCGCTACTTTTTGTAATTCATGCTGACTATCGCCCCCATAAAGGTTTATCCAAAGTGCATGCTCTTCCATCTTTTGTTGCGTAATAATAGGTTTTTCAGCTGTTACAGGTAGCCCATATATACCATCAACTTTATTCTTTACCTCTTTATTGAGCAGCGAAAGATCATAGTTATCTTGCTTCTCAACAACGATATTCGCTCCTTGCAACGTACTGGTCGAGCGAATTTCTTTAATGCCATTGACACCTTGCAAGGCTTGCTCAATCTTTATCGCAATACCTTCTTCCGATTGTTGTGCGCTGCCGCTGTTGTAACTCACATCAATCATAATGGTGTTAGCATCAATATTTGGAAAGCCTTGAATACGCAGTCCTTGCAAAGAGAAAAAGCCAATGACTAAAATCGAAATCATTAATAAATTAGCAGCAACAGGGTTTTGCATAAACCAAGCAATAGGGCCACTCAATGTGCTCTCTTTTTCCAGCGGCGAATGTTGATTATTCATGTGTAATCTTCTCTACTTAGCTTTGTAAGTTCACGGCGTCGACCGTTTGCTTAACGACATAGCTTGGCAACGGCGCCGCAACCACTTTAAAAGAATCAAACTGATCATTACTTTGTGAAGATCGTGCCACTATCGGCGATTTAACATAAACTAATCCGTCTTGCTGGAAGACAATATCAGCCTTCATCGTCATCAACTGCCTATTAGCATTGACATACCACAGTTGCCCATCAGCACTAATACTCTTAGCTGGCACCGCTAATAACGGCTGCGTAGCATCAAGGATTAGTGATACATTTGCATAAGTTCCTGCCAATAGCTGTGGCTGTAAATTCAACGGATTTTCAACACTAACAATGACGGCTCGCTGCTGATTTGTTATATCAATATGCTGCTCAACACGATCAACACGCCCTTGCCATGTAGCCCCTTGCAGACTAGTAATGGCCACTGCGATATCTTTACTGAGTTTAAGCTGCTCATTTAACAAAGCCCACTGACTTAGTGGCAAAAAGACTTTGAATTCCATTACATTGGCATCGTAAATTGTGGCAACGGTTTGTCCTTGTTGCACAAATTGCCCCGGTGAGACATTTCGCGTGACCACGAGTGCATCAAACGGCATTTTGACATGTGTATTGTCTAAATCTCGTTGGGCTATTTTTAATTGATGCTTAGCGTTTTCAAGGCCTGCTTTAGCTGCTTTAAGCTGCGGCGTACGATAGATTAAAGCAGAGCCGACTTGCTGAGACGATGAGCGCCCGCGATCACGTTCAACGATTTTAAGCTGACGTTGCTCTTCTAACACACTTACTTTGGCTTGCTCAATAGCTTGTAAGGCACCAGCTAAATTTTGTTGATAGGTTGTTGAGTCAATCCACACAATCGATTCCCCCTTAGCAAAGCGCTGCCCCGTCTCAAATTCATCATGTAAACGCATCACCTGACCGTTGACTTGAGCGGTTAATGACAACTGATATTTAGGCATTGCTTGCGCATTTCCGCTCAGCGCAATGGAATGAAGTGATGGCTGCACATCTAATACTGAAACTTGCGTCAATTTAGTCACTACTGGCAGTGGCTTTACATCAGGTCGATTAGCAATGGCTGCACTATTATAAAAAATGGCAGCGGCAATCAGGCCAATAGAAACAATCGTCAATAACAACTGACGACGCGATAAAAAACGAATATCGGTTAAGGGCATATCTCTTTCCTGTCATACATTGGAAATGGGTGAATGATTTACACCGGAGATAGTGTAAAAGCGCGGAGGTTAATTCACGGTTACACGCTAGGCATCAAAGTAATTAAAACTCGCTAAAACTATTAAGAATTTGACGCGCACCAAAGACAACCACTAACGTTAATAAGCCTATAAATAAAATGCCTTGCGCAATAGCCAGAGAAACATTAGCACCAACATTGATAAAAAACTGCGCAGTTTCCTGCGTTCTTCCTACAGACTCAGCTAAAACGGATGCATAAGAAACAAGCCAATCAATTCCAAATATGGCGACAATACACACAAATGAATAACTCGCTAAGATAAGAGTTGTTAATAATCCATTTGCTGAATGTCGTTCATTTCCGGTATCTAAAACTTTTACTGATCTCATATAATTACTCCATCATTACAAGGTAAAACACAGCGTTTACCCCACTTGATATAAGAGCTTATCGCATGGCTAGTTAAGTTTCGGTTACATGCCCTAATCCCGTTTAAATCATCTTCTACAGCACACTTTGTAAAATCACAGATAGTAAAAATCGATGCGAGGAAATCCAACTCTCAAAATAGTTAAATAATCAACAACAATGCTCGACTTATCGCACTAATCTATCTATAGTGCCGCTCCTTATTTAGCCACTTAATTTGATGGTGCAAACGCCTGCGATCGTTTGCGGCAAACATCTAGGAATTTCACTTTGATTACTTCAGCAAATATCACCATGCAATTTGGCGCAGAGCCATTGTTCGAAAACATTTCAGCGCAATTTGGACATGGCAATCGCTATGGTCTGATTGGCGCAAACGGCTGTGGTAAATCTACCTTCATGAAGATCCTTAGTGGCGAACTTGTGCCAACCTCTGGCAATGTATCTTTAACGCCAGGCAACAAAGTCGGCGTGCTTAGCCAAGACCAATTTGCCTTTGAGCAATACAGCGTAGTTGATACCGTTATCATGGGTGACACCCAGCTGTGGAGAATCAAAGAAGAGCGAGATCGCATCTACGCCCTACCTGAAATGTCAGAAGAAGAAGGTATGCGCGTTGCACAGCTTGAAAGTGATTTTGCTGAAATGGATGGTTACAGCGCTGAAAGTCGTGCTGGCGATATCTTAATTGAAGCTGGTATCGAAGAAGAATATCACTTTGGCCTCATGCAACAGGTGGCTCCAGGCTGGAAAGTGCGTGTGTTGTTAGCACAAGCGCTATTTGCTAATCCAGATATCTTACTGCTTGATGAGCCAACCAATAACTTGGACATCCATACCATCAACTGGCTAGCGGAAGTATTAAATCAGCGCAAATCAACCATGATTATTATTTCCCATGACCGTCATTTCCTCAATTCAGTGTGTACCCACATGGCTGACATCGATTACGGCGAACTGCGTATTTATCCGGGTAACTACGAATATTTCATGGAAGCATCAAGCCTTATTCGCGAGCAGCTATTAGCTGAAAACCAAAAGAAAAGTGAAGAAATAGACGAACTTCAAGCCTTCGTTAATCGCTTTGGTGCCAATGCTTCTAAAGCCAAACAAGCCAGTTCACGCGCAAAGAAAATGGACAAAATTAAACTGGATGAAGTTAAAGCATCGAGCCGTATGACACCGTCACTAAGTTTTAAAGAAAGTAAGAAATTACATCGCCAAGCGTTGATTCTAGAGGATGTAGGGCATGGTTTTGACGGTGAAACACTATTTAAAAACGGTAATCTCATTTTAGAAGCTGGCGCAAAACTGGCGATTATTGGCGAAAATGGTGTTGGTAAAACAACTTTCCTACGCTGTTTAATGAACGAACTGCAAACGAATCAAGGTGTAGTGAAATGGTCAGAAAATGCCGCTATTGGCTATTGCCCACAAGACAGCAGCAACGATTTTGACAACGATTTATCGCTATTCGATTGGATCAGTCAATGGCGTACACCAAAGCACAATGATTTGATGGTTCGCGCAATGTTAGGTCGCTTACTATTTACCGCTGATGATGCCAACAAAAAAGCCAAGAACTGTTCAGGTGGTGAAAAGAATCGCCTGTTATTTGGTAAGCTAATGATGCAAGACATCAATGTATTGGTCATGGACGAGCCAACGAACCACATGGACATGGAAGCGATTGAATCATTAAACATCGCGTTAAAAGCGTGGGAAGGCACATTGATTTTTGTTAGTCATGACCGCGAATTTGTATCGTCACTAGCCACAGGTATTATTGAGATTAAAGACCAAGAAATGGTTCACTTTAGCGGTACGTATGATGAGTATTTATCAAGCCGAGAGCTGCAATTGAAAATTGCTTGATTCTAGTAAGTTACAAATACAACGCATCTATATTTCTATATTAAAATAAAAAGCCCGGTAACAATGTTACCGGGCTTTATCAATCAACATTCCATAAGTTTAGAAACGTTTTTTACGGCGTAACATCGCCAATGGGATAAGTAGCAATGAAATTAATCCCATAGCACCGCTTGAAGAAGATGACGATTTAACGACATCTGGCGCTTTATCAGATACATCTCGAACGTCTACCGAAACTTCCTTAGATACGCTAGCTTTCCCATCTGATACAACCACTTCAAATACTAGTGTCGCATTTTCAGTAATTTGAGGTGCAGTATAAACAGCTTCTGCTTTATCAGCGCCATTGATTGCCGCTGT
>MPDF01000089.1 GCA_001874365.1 Gammaproteobacteria bacterium MedPE
TGATGATGGTTTATCTTCATACCCACATCCGAAATTAATGCCTGAATACTGGCAGTTCCCAACGGTATCTATGGGTCTTGGTCCTATCCAAGCCATTTACCAAGCTCGTTTTCTTAAGTACCTAACAGATCGCGGAATCAAAGATTGTTCAGGTCAAACAGTTTACTGTTTCATGGGCGATGGCGAGTGTGATGAGCCTGAATCATTAGGTGCAATCGGTCTTGCGGCACGTGAAGGTTTAGATAACTTATGTTTCATCATTAACTGTAACTTACAGCGTCTTGATGGCCCCGTACGTGGTAACAGCAAAATTATCCAAGAGCTTGAAGGTGAATTCCGCGGCGCTGGCTGGGATGTAATCAAAGTCATTTGGGGCCGTTACTGGGAACCACTACTAGCAAAAGATAAATCAGGTAAGTTACGTCAATTAATGGAAGAAACTGTTGATGGCGAATACCAAAACTGTAAGCAAAAAGGCGGCGCATACACGCGTGAGCATTTCTTTGGTAAATACCCTGAGACTGCTGAATTAGTGAAAGACATGACAGATGAAGACATCTGGCGCCTAAACCGTGGCGGTCATGATCCAGCAAAAGTTTACGCCGCTTACAAACAAGCTCAAGAAACGAAAGGTCGACCAACAGTCATTCTTGCTAAAACTGTTAAAGGTTACGGCATGGGTGATTCAGCTGAAGGTAAAAACATCGCTCACGGTGTTAAGAAAATGGATCTTGAAGTCCTTAAAGAATTCCGCGATCGTTTCAACATTCCAATTTCAGATGAAGATTTACCTGACCTTCCATACTACCGCCCACCAGCGGACAGTGCTGAAATGAAATACATGAAAGCACGTCGTGACGCACTTGGCGGTGTTATGCCAAAACGTTTACCTAAATTTAGTGAAGAGCTACAAGTACCAGAATTAAGTGTATTTGATGCAATCACTAAAGGCAGTGGCGAGCGTGAAATATCAACCACTATGGTTATGGTTCGCTTAATGACGGCACTTGTGAAAGACAAGGGCATTGGTAAGCGCGTTGTTCCTATCGTTCCTGATGAAGCGCGTACATTTGGTATGGAAGGTATGTTCCGTCAAATCGGTATTTATGCTCATGAAGGCCAAAAATACGTTCCTCAAGACAGAGATCAAGTGGCTTACTACCGTGAAGATCAAAGTGGTCAGGTATTACAAGAAGGTATTAACGAACTTGGTGCTATGGGTTCTTGGGTATCGGCGGCAACGTCATACTCGGTGAATGACTGTCCGATGATCCCGTTCTACATTTACTACTCAATGTTTGGTTTCCAACGTATTGGTGACATGGCTTGGGCAGCTGGTGACATGCAAGCGCGTGGGTTCATGGTGGGTGGTACGTCAGGTCGTACAACGCTAAACGGTGAAGGTCTACAGCATCAAGACGGTCACAGCCACATTCAAGCGGGCACGATTCCTAACTGTGTATCTTACGATCCAACATACGGTTATGAGTTAGCAGTTATCGTACAAAACGGTATCGAGCGCATGTACGGTGAAGCACAAGAGAATATCTTCTACTACCTAACGACGCTAAACGAGAACTACCAGCAACCTGCAATGCCTGAAGGCGTTGAAGAAGGTATTGTTAAAGGTATCTACCCGTTCGCAACAGTTAAAGGTGGCGCAAACACCGTCAAGTTACTTGGTTGTGGTTCTATTTTCGAACAAGTTCGTCAAGCCGCTGATATTTTAGCAAGTGATTATGATGTGACTTCTGAATTATACAGCGTAACGTCATTTAATGAGTTAGGCCGTGATGGTCAGTCTGTTGAGCGTGAAAACATGCTTAACCCAACGGCTGCGCCGAAAGTGCCTTACATTACTGAAGTACTAGGTAAAGATGAAGACAATGTCGTTATTGCTTCAACGGATCACATGAAGTCATTTGCAGAGCAAGTACGTGCTTACATCCCAGGGTCTTATAAAGTATTGGGTACTGACGGATTTGGCCGCAGTGATAGCCGTGCTAACTTACGCTCGCACTTTGAAGTTGACGCATCTTACATCGTCGTTGCTTCACTTTCAGAGTTAGTGAAACGTGGCAAGCTTGAGCAATCAGTATTATTAGGTGCTATGGAGCGCTTTAATATTTCTGGTGACAAAACTAATCCGCTTTACGCATAAGGATAAATATTATGTCTGAATTACAAGATATCCTAGTCCCAGATGTTGGCGGCGAAGAAGTCGAAGTTATTGAAATTTGTGTTGCTGTTGGTGACACCCTTGAAGAAGAAGCGGCGATTATTACCGTTGAATCTGACAAAGCATCAATGGACATTCCTGCACCATTTGCTGGCACTATTAGTGAACTGTCAGTAAGTGTTGGTGACAAAGTGTCTGAAGGCTCACGCCTTGGCGCAATGACGGTCGCTGGTGCATCAGCGCCGGCTGCTGAGCCTGCACCAGTTGAGCAAGCGGCTCCTGCACCAGTAGTTGAAACAGCGCAAGTTACTGCGCCTGCTGCTGCGGTCGCAAGCGAAGCAAAAGAAGTTCACGTGCCAGATATTGGTGAAGACGGTCAAGTTGACGTCATCGAAGTGTTAGTGAGCGTTGGTGATGTTGTCGCTGAAGAAGACGGCCTAATTACCCTTGAAACTGACAAAGCAACGATGGATGTGCCTGCGCCGTTTGCTGGTACGGTCAAAGAAGTTAAGGTTGCAGTTGGCGATAAAGTGGGCGAAGGCTCATTAATCGTAATCCTTGAAGCCCAAGGCACTGCGCCTGCTGCTGCCCCTGCCGTTGAAACTGCTCCTGCCCCAGTTGTAGAGGCGGCTCCTGTCGCTGCACCTGTTGCTGTCGCTGCGCCAGCAATCAAAGACGTTGCTGTACCGGATATCGGTGAAGACGGTGAAGTTGATGTTATCGACGTATTAGTTGCTGTTGGCGATACTGTTGCTGAAGAAGATGGTTTAATTACCCTTGAAACTGACAAAGCGACAATGGATGTACCTGCACCGTTTGCTGGTGTGATTAAAGAGCTTAAAATCGCAACAGGCGGCAAAGTAGCGACTGGTACTATTATCGCGACAATCGAGACCGCTGGTGGTGAAACTATTGTGGCTCAAGAAGCTGCACCCGCTCCAGTAGCTCCTGCTGCTCAAGCACCAATGGCATCTGCACCAGCCAAGCCAGCACCTGTTGTTGCTGCGCCAGTTGACGCCAAAGGTACTGCACACGCAAGTCCATCAGTACGCCGTATCGCTCGTGAATTTGGTGTTGATTTAACGCTAGTTGCTGGCACAGGCCGTAAAGGTCGTGTATTACGTGAAGACGTGCAAAATTACGTTAAAGCAGAGCTTGCTAAGCCAAAAGCTACTGCTTCTAGCGCTGCACCTGCTGGCGATGGTAACTACTTAGAAGTAGTTAAAGCTAAGCCGGTTGATTTTGCTAAGTTTGGCGACGTTGAAGTGAAAGAATTATCGCGAATTCAGAAGATTTCGGGACCATTCCTTCACAAAAACTGGGTAACGATTCCACACGTTACGCACTTTGACGAAGCAGATATCACCGAGCTTGAAGTCTTCCGTAAAGAGCAAAACGCGATTGCTGAGAAACAAAAGCTTGGTCTTAAGATCTCGCCACTGGTGTTTATCATGAAAGCCGCTGCTAAAGCGTTAGCTGCTCACCCAACGTTTAACTCTTCATTGAGCGCTGACGGTGAAAGCCTTGTATTGAAAAAATACATCCATATTGGTATTGCTGTTGATACACCAAACGGCCTTGTGGTTCCAGTGGTACGTGATGTTGATAAGAAAGGCATTCACGATTTATCACGCGAGCTTGGTGAAATATCTAAGAAGGCACGTGATGGCAAGCTAAAAGCCGCTGACATGCAAGGTGGTTGTTTCACGATTTCTAGTCTTGGCGGCATCGGCGGTACAGCATTTACGCCAATCGTTAATGCACCTGAAGTAGCCATTTTAGGCGTGTCTAAGTCTGAAATGAAACCTAAGTGGAACGGTAAAGAATTCTTACCGAAACTCATGGTGCCATTATCAACGTCATACGATCACCGTGTGATCGATGGCGCTGAAGCAGCACGCTTTAGCGCAACATTAGCTGGCGTACTATCAGACATTCGTCGTCTAGTACTTTAGCTCCCAAAGCCGCTACTTTTATTGTAAAAATAGCGGCTTTGTTTTAAAACGAATAAAGTAGCCAATTTAAGCTATACATAAGTAGAGTAGCTAGTTAAAATTGCGCTAACAAAAAAGATACTTACATTTATACAACGGTATAAATGAACATACATCGAGGTGAAAATGAGCAACGAAATCAAAACTCAGGTTGTAGTATTGGGCGCAGGCCCTGGTGGTTATTCAGCGGCGTTTCGCGCAGCAGATTTAGGCTTAGACGTTGTATTAGTAGAAAAATACAAAGAGTTAGGCGGCGTTTGTTTGAACGTTGGTTGTATCCCTTCTAAGGCACTATTACATGTTGCTAAAGTAACTCAAGAAGCAAAACACATTGAAGCACACGGTATTTCATACGGTGAGCCAACAATCGATATTCCTAAAGTACGCGGTTACAAAGAAGGCGTTGTTAACAAACTTAGCGCTGGTGTTGCTGGCATGGCTAAGATGCGTAAAGTTAAGACAGTCACTGGTACTGCTAAATTTACGAGCACGACTAGCATGGTTGTTGAAGGTGAAGAAAACACAACGATTAACTTCGATAACGCGATTATTGCTTGTGGTTCACGCCCAATTGAATTGCCATTTATTCCACATAGCGACCCACGCATCTGGAACTCAACCGATGCACTTAAAATGGAAGAAGTTCCTAAGAAATTATTAGTGATGGGTGGTGGTATTATCGGTCTAGAAATGGGTACGGTATACGAATCACTAGGTAGTGAAGTGGACGTTGTTGAAATGTTCGACCAACTGATTCCTGCCGCTGATGCAGACATGGTTCGCATATACACGAAAGCAAATAAAAAACGTTTCAACTTAATGCTTTCTACTAAAGTAACTGCGGTTGAAGCTAAAGACGACGGCATCTACGTATCTGTAGAAGGCAAGAAAGCACCAACAGATCCAATTCGTTACGATGCGGTATTAGTTGCTATCGGTCGTGCGCCAAACGGTCTTATGGTTGGTGCTGAAGGCGCTGGCGTTGAAGTTGATGAGCGTGGTTTCATTAACGTTGATAAGCAAATGCGTACTAACGTACCAAACATCTTCGCTATCGGTGACGTTGTTGGTCAACCAATGCTTGCTCATAAAGCGGTACATGAAGCACACGTTGCTGCTGAAGTTATTGCTGGTCAAAACCACTTCTTCGACCCTAAAGTTATTCCTTCAATCGCGTACACTTTCCCTGAAGTTGCATGGGTTGGTTTAACAGAGAAAGAAGCGAAAGAGCAAGGCGTTAACTTTGAAGTTGCTAAGTTCCCATGGGCTGCAAGTGGCCGTGCTATCGCATCTGACGTTTCTGATGGTATGACTAAGCTAATCTTCGACAAAGACACTGACCGTGTCATTGGCGGTGCGTTAGTTGGTGAAAATGCAGGTGAGTTACTAGGTGAAATCGGTCTAGCAATCGAAATGGGTTGTGATGCTGAAGATATCGGTCTAACTATTCATGCTCACCCTACGCTACACGAATCAATCGGTTTAGCGGCAGAAGTTTACGAAGGTTCTATTACTGATTTACCTAACCCAAAAGCGGTTAAGAAAAAGTAATTATCTTTTGATAAGCTAATGAAAAAGCAGCTTTCGAGCTGCTTTTTTTATGTCTGTACTAATGTTTTCCAACGATCTTGGTAGCGAGTGAAGACACTGAGTTTGTAATTTTTTCTATTGGTCTAAACATTCGGTTAACGAGTAAAATAATGAGAATGACACCTAATATGGCTATTAAACCACCGAAAATTAAATTATTACGTATTGCTTCATCAATGGGACCGTACAATTTATCTTCTGGAATTTCAGCAACTAGGTGCCAGTCTAAGGATTGCAACGGAATGCTTGAAGATACTAGCGTGTGATTATCGCGCTCAATTGTAGTTTGTAATCCATAAATAATATTGTTTAATGGGATAGACTCACCGATCATTGATTGATTGGGGTGTAATTTTATTTCGCCAACAGCGTCTACTAAAAATACAATGCCTCCATTGCCAATAGATTGGCTTTTAATTATTTCATTCATGGAGCTTACAGAATGAGAAATACCTGCTAAACCACGTCGTTCACCCTCTATTTCAATAATGTAGTTAACATAAACCTTTGCCTTTCCGGTTTGTTTATTAATGTCGAAGATTAAACCATAACGTTTATTAGACGATAAAAAGTCGGTAAACCAATTGTCAGAAGGGTATGAAAGCTGTCTTACTTCCCCGCTGTATGAATAATATTGTTGTGATGTATCAGATACGATGAATGCACTGATCGCATCATCAGTTAGCTTTACGTTATTTAAATAATCTATGTATTGTTGTTTATTTTCAGCAGATTCACCATCTTGGAGCCATTGCTTTACGAATAGATTCGTTGCAATAGCACGTGATGTTGCAATTGGTTCTGAGAGTTGCCACTCAATGGCATTACGAACATTGCTCAGTGCTGTAGGTAATTCTTGATTCGCGAGTTTGTTGCTAGTTAGATCATGGAGACTATTCGAAAAGAATACCGTAGAAATACACAAAGGAAGCAGAGTGGCTGCAATAAGGCTGGTGTATAGTTTGTGCTTTAATAACACGATATCATCCTTGAATATTTCCAATGCACCTTAGAGTGCATTTACTTATCTAAGAATAACTAGCGGTTTGGGGGCGGGTCAAGTAGAACTTTAGTGCTGGAAATACAGCATACTAATGTTTTCAGCGCTGATAAGCCTCATGGTTATCCATGAGGCTTGGTGTTAATTAAGGACACTGAGATTGATATAGCGCCGTTGCCCATTGTGGATTATCAATGAACGGATTACGGTTTTTCTGCCATTCAAAGATGCGGTTATTGCGACGACGTTCCCAATTGTTCACTGGGTCATCTAAATGCCATTGCAATAACGTACATAAGTCACCTAATTGTGCAACACCTGTGCTTGTCGTTCCATTGGCAATAGACAAATCTGGTGTACCGCTGTTGTCACCGCCTTCATAGCGAACGTCCATGTAAAAAATCATACGAGCTACATCACCTTTTACAGTGTCAGCCGCTTGAAAGCTATCGCTATCAGTAAAGTTACCAGGAGCTTCGCCAATTTCACTACCGCCGTTTAAGAAATCTTTATTACCGCGTGCACTGTTAACGCTTACATCAGCAGGGCGAAGGTGGTGGAAATCAGTATAAGCGTGCTGGCCTGAACTTGGGAAGCCGTGGCTTTTCGCCCATACGTGTTCACGGTTCCAAGCATCTTGTGAATTACTCATACCCGCGCGATTGGTTTTAGGCTCTGAACGACCAGTGTATAAAAGAATAACGTTATTAGTGTTATTTGGATCTTCATCGGCATACCCTAAACCATCCCAAGCTTGACTGTAGCTAAAGCGCACGTGATCTTTCGCCAATGTGTTAAGGGCAGATTTTAATGCAGTACCTGATTTACCAATCGCCGATTGATAGTAAACGTCATAGTTATAATCACCAGAAGGCGGTGGTGGTGGCGGTGTTACCGTTGCAGCGGTGACCTTAGCCAATAGCGTTACATTGTTAAATGACGTGTAAGCATCAACGTCGATTGAGTAGCTACCAGCAGCGGGGTTAGTTAGGTTACACGCTTCATTGCTACCGTGTAGGTATGGCTTACATAGCTCGTTATTATTTAGGCTAACAATCAAGTCAGCATCGCCATTGCTCCCTGCAATGCTAACATCTAACTTACTCGCGTTTGCTGGTACATCAAATGTAAAGTTTAGTGTGTTACCACGGGTTGCTGATAATCCCGTTTTAGCTTGGTTATTTTCTAGTTTGCTATCATCAACCACGGGAGCGCAATCGTGACTTAGGCTACCGCTTAAGTGTGAACCTGCATTACTACTGACAGCCCAAGCGCTATTACCAGAGTTTAGTGATGTGCGATGAATTGATTTATTACGTGTTGAAATACTCCAGCCTGATAGGCCTCCCTCCCAAGCAACTGTATCTATGGTGTTGTTATTTTTAAGTAGCTTAACGTAGTCACCAGAGTTGCCCAAGCTTAGAGAAAGATTTGATAGGTTAGGAGATTGGTTAAATAAGCCTTGATAACCATTTGCATTACGAGCAACGACGAAGTAACTGCTTGGCTCGATAGTGCCTGAAAGCTGGTAGGTTACGCCGTTATCTTGCAGCTTATAATCATTAAGATTAATAGCATTACAGCTTGCGTTGAATAGTTCGACATACTCTTCAGTTGTGTCGTTATTTGGTGCGTCATAAAGCACTTCACTAAGCACTACATTCGCTAGCGTGAGCGGTGAGGTCATTGTTAGGCCAATGGCCAATAATAGATTATTTTTTGTCATTTTATTTTAATTCTTGTTATTAAAAGGAATTATTGATTTACCAAGTCCCTTTGAACAACGAGCGGATTATGGCATAGCTAAAATGTAAATAGAATGTTACAAGTTGCGAATTGGGCATATGCTTAATTCCTTTTGGTTATAAGTTATTCTCTTTACTTGCTTTGTTTGGTTCGGGAGATTTAAAGAAGGGGCCATTTTAGCGTTATCTTGGCACCACCAGTCTCAGTGGTATTGCTGAGGCTTAAGATACCATTATGTTGGTGGGCTATCTCGCGACAAAGCGCTAAGCCAATGCCATTTCCGTCAGATTTAGTGGTGTAAAATGGTGTCGAGGCATTGTTTAAATTTGTGAATCCCGGGCCGTTGTCGCTAACTTCAATGCATTGATTCTCATCTTCATGATAAATGACAACGGTGATTTCAAGCATAGAGCCTTGAACGCTTTGTGATGCGTTTTTAAATAGATTAATGAATAGCATTGAAAGTTGGCTCACATCGCCATAACAACGTTTTTCGCCTTTAACTATCATTTTTACTGGCAAGGTGAACACTGATTTAGATTCGTCAATTAATGGTGCTAGGTCAAACCATTGCAAGTTTGCAGTAGGTAGCCTGCTGAGATCGGCATACTGATTGATAAAGTCTAGTAAATGCTTACTTCGCTGATGGATTCGAGTAAGTACGAGTGTTGTTTGTTCTTTTGATGGGGCTTTTTGAGAAAGTAACGTATCTGTCATTGATTCCATTGGGGTCAATGAGTTTCTCAATTCATGACTAAATACCCGAATTAAGTTCTCCTGAATAATGCTTTCATGAGCGCGTAATGATTGGCTGATATTAGTTGCACAAACAAGCTGTATGCGCTGGTTATTATCGTTGTACCACAGCTGCTGAGTTTGCCATTGATTACTCAATACAGGGTGGCTTAACTCACCATTGTGAGGTTCTGTGATAAAACCATGTTGTTTAGCAGGTGTGCCAATCAACAAGGGGAGTTTTAATGCTTCAAGCATTGCTGGGTTACGATAAATAAGCTGATGTTGTTCGTCGAATAATGCAACGGCGATCGGCCATTCATCCATCAATGTTGACAATGTTTGTAATGAGGTGTGTCGTTGTTTAACTTTTTGATTAGCGAGATTATTTATCTCTTCTTGTAGCGCTTTAATTAGACCGTTAGTTGGTGTCAATCGCGGAATCACATTAGTAACACCTTCACCTAATAGTTGCGTATAACTGGTTAAGTTCATTAATGTTAATTGCCACTGTTCGTAGAGTCGATATGCAATAGCAGTTAATAATAATCCTTCAACAAAAGCCAAGGTCGCGATGGCAAGCATAGACCACTGACGCTGATAGACCACGACCAAACTTAGGGCAAGAATAACAGTGACGATGATGACTAATAAAAGTTGTAGTTTACGCTCATGAGTCATCGTTAATCTCATGTTTTTCAAGACGGCGATAGAGTGAGTTACGTGAAATACCTAATAACTTTGCAGCGCCAATGATATTGCCAGATGATTTATTCAAAGCACGGTTAATGAGATGTTTCTCATGAGAAGCGAGATCGAAATTATCATTCCCTATTGCGTTGTTATTGAAGTCTAAAGAGCTTTTCTCTAGAGATTGGTCGATCAAAATAACCTGCTCTTCAATGTGGCTTCCTTGGCATAGCAATACGGCGCGTTCAATAACGTGTTCTAACTCGCGAATATTACCTGGCCATGAATGGTTGCGAAGTTTTGAGACTGCACCCACTGATAACGTTGGTTTAGGTTTATTGTATTTTCGACATAATCCGTCGATAAACAAGTGAGATAATGGCTCGATATCTTCTTGGCGTTCACGTAAGGGCGGCATCTCAATGACAAAAGTATTGAGGCGATATAACAAATCTTGCCTAAATAAACCTTCGGCGACGAATGAAGGTAGGTCGGCGTTAGTGGCGCTAATGATACGCGCATTACTGTGTTGCGTTTTGCTTGAGCCAATAGATTCAAATGCACCTGTTTCTAACACGCGTAATAACTTGGGTTGTAAGGATAATGGCAAGGTGCCAATTTCATCTAAAAATAAGGTGGAATTATTGGCTAGCTGAAAACGACCAATACGCGTGGATTTGGCATCAGTAAAGGCGCCTTTTTGGTGACCAAAGAGTTCACTTTCAAATAAGTTTTCTGGAATAGCAGCCATATTCACTTCTATCAAAGGCTGTTCAGCTTTTGATGAGTAATGATGAATGCGTTTTGCGAGTAATGACTTTCCAGTGCCGTTCTCACCAAGAATGAGAATGTTTGCATCAGTTGGTGCTATTTGTTCGATAAGTTGCTCAACTTGTTGCATTGAAGCTGAGTTAGCTAACCAAGGTTGAGAAAGCGGTTGCGAGACTAATAGTTCTTTTAAAGTACTATTTTCATTGCTTAGTTGCCCCAGTTTTACCTGCTGTTGAATACTGTTAAGGAGTCGCTCTTTTTTCCACGGCTTTTCAATGAAATCGCCTGCGCCTAGTTGTAATCCCTTGACTGCTAATTCAATCGTCCCCCATGCTGTCATGAGAATAATCGGGATTGATAAATCGCTTAGCTGTTCAATAAGCTGCAAGCCTTCATGGCCACTCGTCGTATCTCTTGAAAAATTCATATCAAGCAAAATGGCATCAGGTTGATGTCTTTCTGCATTGGTAACAACCGCTTTGGGGTTGTCAGCTTCAATGGTTTGATATCCATGGTCTGTGAGTAATAAAGACAACGCCAATCTGATATCGGCGTCATCATCACAAATTAACAGGGTTTGACTCATTGATTAATTTACTCTTGTCGCAGCGCGCTTAATGGATCTTGTCTTATTACGCGCCAAGTAGGAATTAGCACCGATAGTAACACAACAATCACTAATCCAATATCCAAACTTCCTAAAGTTAACCAGTTGAATTCTGGCAATAAACTAATATTTTCTTTGAGCCAATCATAGCCAAATACTGAGAGGGTAAACCCAATTAATAGACCAGTGATTAAAATCCACATGGTATCTTTCACGACAAAACGCATTAAAGAAGACTGGCGTGCACCTGTCGCCATTCGAATTGCTAATTCGTATTTCTTTTGATGCGTGGTCATCAAGGTCAGTCCTGAAATGCCAATGGCTGCCAATATAATGGTTAACAAGGTGATAGCAATGAGAACATAGAGGGTTAATCTATTTGATGCCGTAATTTTTAGCCAAATCTCCTTGAGAGACTTGGCTTCGATAAATTCAAGTTGTGGGTATTTTTTTTCAAAGTAAGCTTTAAGTTCGTCGCTTGCCAATATTGTGCCTGATGGCAATATTAGCGTATAAGTTATTCGTCGTGAAACTGAATGATAGGGAGTGTAAACTGCTGGCCCAACCTGCATTTCTTTAAATCCTGTCGTAGCAACGATTGCACCGACGACTCGCTCTGCATCCGTTGGGAGCGGCTTTCCGATAATATCTTGATAATTCACATCTGGAAAGAGCTCCTTGGCGAAGCGCTCATCGACAATGGTTTTATTAGATTTATCTTGGACTTCTTGTGCCGAATGGGGCGTACCGGCCAAAATTGGAATTTCTAATGCATCAAAATACCCGACGTCGTAGTGGTGCACCTGGTAGGTTATTTTTTGTTCTGGATTGTCGGTTAATGTTTCTGAACGCAAACTGATGCTGCCACTAAGTACCCCACCATTGTTGATAAGTGCGATTTCACTATCTGGAATTTTTTCTGTAATATCAGCACCTAGCTTTTCAATGAAGTCTTGATACTGATTGAATAACACATTTTTTCTATTAGATGCGATTAACTGCT
This sequence comes from Gammaproteobacteria bacterium MedPE, assembly GCA_001874365.1. Taxonomy (GTDB): domain Bacteria; phylum Pseudomonadota; class Gammaproteobacteria; order Enterobacterales; family Psychrobiaceae; genus Psychrobium. The sequence continues at coordinate 12,316 of MPDF01000089.1, forward strand.
CTATCCACTGTTCGTCTTTTATATTGAACGATATTTGTTGAGCGGAGTTGAGACTAAAACCAAGATTTTGATTGACGTCATCAAAGGTATTTTTTGCAAGCATGACAGAGCCAGTCATTAAGACCGAAGCAATGGATATTTGTAAAACCATTAAAGTTCGGCTGATAGTATTACTTGATTGCGCGGCAGTGCCTTTACCACTGCTATTGAGATTACTCTGCAAATTATGTTTATTAATATTAGTAATTGATAACAATCCAAATATCACCGATAAACTCACGACAACTATTGCACCAAATACTAACGTCAATTGATCGATACTAATAGCGCTCAGCATAGGCATTTCATTATTTGACAGCAGTGGTAGCGCTTTAATCAACCAAGCGCCTAACAGCGTGCCAAAGGTTCCTGCTAAGATAAAACTTGGTAAGTTCTCTAATATCATCAAGCATTTTAGCTTTAATGGCGTCGCCCCCATACTCAGTTGTATAGCAAACTCTTTATTACGACTTTGATAATGACTTAGAAAAAGATTAACGAGGTTTAGGCTGGCCATCAATAACAGGCCCAGTGCCGTAATTGATAAGCCTATAGCAAGATTATAACTGGTGTCTAAGAAGCTTGCTCGATAATCGGTAATTGAACTCTCCATTGGCATGCTTCGTACAAAATCTTGTATCTCTGGTACGGTGATTTGAGTGTCTACATATAAATTAAACCATTGTATTATTTCTTCGTTGGTGGGCATCGGAACATCATTATGGCGTTTAATGATAATATTTTTGAGGGAGTTATTTCCAATATTATCAGTCTTTGTCATCCCAAGCGCTTTACTAAAATCACGATAGCGCCATATTTGATTTGGCAATATAGGTTTATGGC
>MPDF01000009.1 GCA_001874365.1 Gammaproteobacteria bacterium MedPE
TATAAGATATTTATTAAGAATGACTTAACGACACATCTTATGCCTAGTATTTGGCGCGCTTCTCGACTTGCTGAAATCAAGCATCTTCATGTAACTTGGGTATATATCAATGTGCAATTGATAGGTGCGTTTGTCAAATTTATACCCATTAAACTGGCAATTGATTAGTAATTGCGACTATGATTAATAAATAGGCATAATGTCTATCTATACAATCTTTGGAGGTTTATATGTTATTTAAATCTTTAATGAGCATTGGCTGTTGCTTGTTATTAGCAGGCTGCGCAGCAACCAGTAGTTCTCAAGTTAACGTAAACACTGACCATCTGTTTATTAACAGCAGTTTTTCTAAACCAGCAGATTTTAACAATATAACGGATATTTATTTTTTAACAGAGCAACAAAAAGCGATGTTGGATAGCACCATCAAACCGTCATTAAGTCAGTCTTTCACTCAGCAAATTGTCGATAATCTATTACAGAAAGATTATCAAGCATTTGACTATGATAATAGCTTTACGCGCACCGCATCTCAAACGTTGGAATCTAAACAAGGTAACTGCTTGTCGATGGTGATATTAAGTGTCGCAATGGCAAAACATTTTGATCTCAAATTTAAAATTTATGATGTTAAAACTGCACCTATTTGGAACAGAAACGGTGGTTTGTTTTTAGTTAATGGTCACGTAAATGTACAGCTGCAAAATACTAACTATGATAGTAAACACTCAGTTTATGAGTTTTTGCAAAACGAATATCTTACTTTGGATTTTTTACCTAGAGAAACACGACGTAGTTTGGCAAAGCAAAGAGTTTCAGAGCGACAGTTAGCAGCAATGTATTTTTCTAACATTGCTGCTGATGCGATGGTACAACGTCAGTGGGATAGAGCCTATTGGCTTTTAAGAGAATCAATTACTTATGATCCTTATCAAAGCGCAGCATGGAATAGCCTAGCCGTGCTTTATCGCTACAACAATCAAGAAACTTTAGCAGAGCAAGTTTATCGTCATGCAATGGCGTTAGCGCCCAAAGATACTAACGTTATCGCGAATTTGGCCATTTTATTGAGTGCTCAAGGACGTTATCAGGAACTGTTTGAGTATCAGCGTCAAATTAATCTTGCTGAGTTACAAAATCCATTTAGATATTTTGATCAAGCTGAGTATGCGATGAGTTTGGCTAATTATGATAAAGCCGTTAATTTATATAAAAAAGCGATCAAATTATCGCCTCACGTTGACCAATTTTATTTTGGTTTATATAAAGGATATCTAGCATTAGATAGAGATAAATTGGCAATTAAGAATTTAAAATTAGCGAGAGAAAAGAGTGCAACGGTAAATGACCGATCACGTTATAACGACAAGTTGGTATTACTCTCTCAACTGTAGTCATTGGTATAAAAACGTTTATTTGGGCACAAAAAAGCCATCGCTTGCGATGGCTTTTTAATGAATTAGCTTTATCTAAACTAGGCTAATGCTTTTTCTAATGGTGGCACAACTTGCTTTTTACGGCTAAGCACACCTTCTAACCATACTTTACCTTCTACAGGCTTATGGCCGAAAGCTTTCTCTGCAAGATCTTCATCGCCAATGATTAACAGCTCTGAGCCTTCTTTCATGATATCTGTCAGTAATAAAAATACAGCGTGTTGGCCTTCTTCATCACGTAATTTTGCAATTTCAGCTTCCAGATCTGGTTTCATTTCATCGAATATAGCAAGATCGAGTACTTCTAACTGGCCAATACCAATTTTAGTACCATTCATGTTGAAGTTTTTAAAGTCACGCATAACAAGATCACGCATTGGCGTGCCCAAAACAGCAGATTTTACTTCAAACATTTCCATACCAAGTGCTTTGTAATCTTCAATGCCTGCAATTTCTGCTAGCACTTCAACACAGCGAATATCAGCAGTCGTACAGGTTGGTGATTTAAATACAACAGTGTCGCTTAGGATTGCACACATCATCATACCCGCAATGCCTTTTGGAATTTCAACATTGTGAAAATCGTACATCATCTTGATAACGGTGTTACTACAACCAACAGGGCGGATCCAACACTCGAGTGGTGTGTCAGACGTTAAGTCACCTAGTTTATGATGGTCGACAATGCCTAAAAGCGTTGCTTGATCTACGTCATCAGGGGCTAATGCAACGTCTGAATGATCGACAATATAGAGGCTGTCACCGGCGTAGCTCATTTTAAGTACAGGTGCTTCATAACCGAACTTGTCCAGAATGAACTGAGTTTCAGGTGAAGGTTCACCAAGGCGCGATGGAATGACTTCTTCGCCAATTTGATTTTTAAGATAGGCCAGTGCGATAGCACCAACGATAGAATCTGAATCTGGAACTTTGTGTCCAACAGCATAAACAGCCATAGCGTTTCTCTTTATATAACCGGTAAATTAAATTACCGGCTATTTTATCGAGTCACAAAAAAATTGCCATGCGATTTTTGGCTAAATCATGCAAAGAATACTTATATTGACTATTTGTGATAGCTCAAGCAGGTATTTACTTCATTTTTAGAGCCTAATATTACGGCAACGCGTTGGTGGATCTCTTGAGGTTCGATGTCCATAATGCGCTCATAACCAGTTGAAGAAACACCGCCAGCTTGTTCAACTAAAAAGCTCATTGGATTCGCTTCGTACATCAAGCGTAGCTTATATGGTTTGTTTGGGTTTTTATTGTCAGCAGGATAAGTGAAAATACCGCCACGACATAATACGCGGTGCACATCACCAACCATGGCGGCAATCCAACGCATATTAAAGTTTTTGTCACGCGACCCTGCTTCACCGGCGAGCAAATCTGCGATGTAGTTTTGCATAGCTGGCTCCCAAAAGCGCTGGTTTGACATATTGATGGCAAACTCTGCGGTATCTTCAGTTATAGACATCTTCTCTTGAGTTAGTAAAAACTCGCCAATGGTGTTGTCTAACGTAAATAAACGAACACCGTTACCGGTCGTTAGCGCTAACTGCGTTGATGCACCATATAAAACATAACCCGCAGCAACTTGTGCTGTACCTGGTTGAAGAAACATTTCTTCTGTTGCCCCAGTTTGTCCTTCAGGAACTTCCATAATCGAGAAGATTGTACCTACTAGGCTATTGATATCAATGTTAGACGAACCGTCTAACGGATCAAAACATACAAGGTAGCGACCATTTTCAGAACCAACAACAATGGTGTCTTCTTCTTCTGACGCTATTGCACGGACCAGACCAGATTCTAATAAAATATCTTTAATGAGTTGGTTAGAAATGATATCTAATTTCTTTTGCGTTTCGCCTTGAATATTTTCATCAAGGGTTGAACCTAAAATACCCGCAAGTTCACCTTGGTGTAGTCGAAAAGAAATTTCTTTACAGGCAGCCATTAATGTATTGATAAGTGAGATTAATTGCGGGTCAACATTGTCTTGACGAAGTACTGGCACAAAGCGTTGCATGGATAGGTCCTAAATTGGGTTAATTTTGCCCGCACATAATAAACTAATCTCATCAAAAGTGCATGGATAGTTTGAGGTCAATCACAGTTTTTATTAGATACATGACGAGATGTATTCTCGTATTTGAATTATAAATTAATGTCTGAATATTAATCGGTTTTTGGTAATTCAAATCAAATCGAGTATGATGGCGATATTGCCTTCATCACGCCTTGATTATTATGTTTAATTTCACTTATCGCCACAGCTTAGTTGGCCGTAGATTTGTATTGTTTACGGTTTTATTTAGCTCGATTATTACCTTACTTTTTACGGTAGTGCAGTTAAGCGCTGAATATAATAAACAACTGGATCAACGTGTATTATTTAATCAGATAATTGAAGAGAGTTTACTTGATAGTTTAAGTAAAAGTATTTGGACTTACGATGACGCGCAAATCTACCTGCAACTTCAAGGTATTGTGAATATTCCTAGCATTGAACGTGCTGTGTTGAACCTGCCTGAAAATGTCGAGTTTAATATTGGTGAGATCACAGCAAGTAATATTGTCGATCAGCATTTTGATGTAAATTATCAGCAAGCAGGGCAAGAGCGACGAATGGGACAATTGACCATTTATAGTGAAATGGACAGTACCTATAACCATTTAATTGCTTTTGGCAGTGCGATGCTCTTCTCCAACTTTCTTAAAACTGCACTCGTTGTTTTATTCATGTTTTATCTGTCAGATAGGTTAATTGGCCGTCATCTAATGCACATATCAAATAAGCTGGCAAAGTTTAGCGAAGCTGAGAAAGCCGAGCCAATAGAGCTTAACCGAAAGTACCATGATGAGAACGATGAAATTGATCTGTTAGTAGATAGCATTAACAACATGCAACAACGTATATTCTTTGAACGTAATAAAGCCTTTAATGAGGTAAAAAAGAAAGAAGAAGTTCAACTGGAAATTGTTGAGCAAAAGGAGAAATTGTTAAAACTTGAACACAAAGTTTCGATTTCTGAAATTGTTCGAAGCTTGGCGAATGAATTAAATGCACCGTTGATTAATGTAAAAGCATTTTGCAAATTAACGTTAGAGCAGATGCAACAGCCGTCGTTTGACCCAAAACGTGTTGAGCTTGCTGTCGATAAAATTATTGAAAATAGCTGTCATGCCTTAGATATTGTTAATCGCACTAAAGAGATTATGCAGCGCAACGAACCGCAAAAAGAAAAAGTTAATGTTAATGTATTGATTGAAAAATCTGTATTTCTATTGTCACAAGAGCTTGAAAGTGTTGGTGTTTCTATAAATCATCATGCGCCTGAAGATAGTGTTGAAATTCTTGCAGATAAGCTGCAAATGGAGCAAGCGCTACTCAATATTCTGCGTAACTCAATAGAGGCGTTAAGCACAACGGATACGTCAAATCGCTCTATTGAAGCGTCAGCGACTATTTTTCAAGAGCAGGTCATAATTCGTATTGAAGATAATGGGCCTGGTCTTAGCGAATTGATTGTTGATAAGATTTTTCAACCTTTCTTTAGTACGCGGGACAAAGGGTTGGGTGTTGGATTATGTATAGCGAAAACGTTAATTACGAGTAATGATGGGGACGTTGTGGTTAATTTAGACTATAAACAAGGTGCATGTTTTATAATTTCATTTCCTTATCACCGTGATATTTAATGGTCTGTGCTGATGGGTAATAGGTATCCCATCAGCATTCGTTTAACTATGCACTTTTTTTCAAGTTGGTGAGCGGTTCTAAATAGCTTGGTCTAGCTTGTTTTAAATAGCTGATGTCGTCAAAGCTTGGTTTCCCTTGAGGTAGTTTCAAACGCGCCTTTGTTAAAAAAGGTCTCGCAATGTGTGAAATCATCAGTTCAATTTCTCTTACGCCTTGTTCGTTGTTTTTTGTCGTATTGTAAAAGTCGACTGGAATCAAAATTCCCGAACTGCGTAAACTTTTTACGTCAGCTTCTTTATGAGGTAACCACAGAGATGTTTGTCGACGAAGATAAAACTCTCGTAAAATGGCGCGCTCGCCACTACTTAACGTCTGCATTCGCGATTGAACTTCTTCACCAAGCTGTTGTTGTCGTTTCCTTTGTTTGAGATTGTTGACGATATGCTTACCTAAATCGAGCACCAAATAAGCACTACTAATAATAAAACTTATTCCAACGAAATGAGCGTAATCTGTCAAAAACTTGTCTACTTGCATTAACGACGCTAATTTTGATGGCATAAATAAAAGTACCGCGCAGGCCAACGAAATCCATAACATACACTGAAACATATAATGGGCATGGGTTTGTTGTGATTCATCTTTCCACATAAAAACTCCTTATTGACAATTTAATGCCATAAAACTAATAGCTAAGCTGTTACTAACGAGATAAAGCAATTAGTGTACCTATATGTCATGTTTATTGATTAAAGCCAACTAACTGATTGTTTTGTAATCAACTTAACCGGACTCATTTTTAGTCTGTCACTCTTAGTCATCGTTTAAGCGGCAAGAATTGCCTGTTTTATACAGAAAGAGATATTGTGTGAAATTAACCTGATATTAGTGTAAATAACAAAATAATAAGAACTGTGTGAAATAGTACTTAGCAGGTTTAGCAATAAGTATTTGATTATATTGATTTTGTATTGTTGGCATCAAATTGGCAATAGGTTATATAACTAACGAAATTTGTTAACAACAAAGAACAACATTGAACAAGGATATTGATATGAAACTACTTAACCGCCGCCTAGCGCTTATCAGCACTGTCACTGGATTAACATTGATTGCAGCATCAAGTGCTGCTTACGCTGGAAATGATAAAGTGCTTACTCAGAAAATTGCTGTTGATAATATTAAAGAGTTTGTTATTGATGCTCATGTTGGAACCGTGAAATTGTCAGCATCAAATGATAACCAATTCCATATTTATGTAAAGGTTAGTGAGAAAGATGGCTGGGCTATGTTCAAATCGAGTCCTGACGATGCGAAATTAAAGATTGATAATACTGGCGATAGATTGACAGTGTCACTCAATGAAGACGATTTTGGCGAAGAATGGCGTATTGAAGTCCCTAATATGGAAAAAATAGATGCTGATCTTGGCGTAGGTGAAATGACTATTAAAGGGCTTCAAGCGAACTTATCAGTAGATGTTGGCGTTGGCGAAGTGAGTGTTTACAGTATGGCTGATTCATACGCAACGGTAAGAGCTGAATCGGGCGTCGGCGCTGCAAATGTCCATAGTGACAGTGGTAAAGTTGATCAAAATCGCTCTATGGTGAGTGAAACCGTTAGCTGGGTTGGTAAAGGCGACTATGCAATTAGTGTTGAAGTTGGCGTAGGAGATGCGTCGATTAAACTCAATTAATTTTATTAGCTACCGACTTATTTAGACAATTTATCTCTCATTTGACCAGCTTTGTTAAGTTGGTCTTTTTTTATTCATTTTATTAATTTCGAATTAGTATGCCATTCACATAGTGAATAACTGTCATTTTACAGTGTAATAAGAAAACCCCATTACCAATATAAAACAATGAAATAAGTCATATTCTTGTCATTTGTGTCAGATTGTTTGTTGAGGTATGATTGATCGCTTCTAGTTACATGAGGTGTTATATTTTTAGCACTTTATTGCTTATTTATGAGGCCATTATGACGCAACGTATTTCTGTTGGTGGATTACAAGTTTCCCAACTTCTTTTTGATTTTATTAATCAACAGGCTCTTCCTAAAACAAAAATAGAACAAGCCGACTTTTGGAGATCATTCGAAAAAATAATCTCGACATTCTCACCACGTAACAAAACCCTGTTAGAAAAACGTGAAGATATGCAGCAACAAATTGATCGCTGGCATACAACGAATGAATATAAGTTTTCAGACTATAAAGCCTTTTTGCAAGATATAGGTTATCTATTACCTGATTGTGAAGATTTTATGATTTCGACGAGTAACGTTGATGAAGAAATGGCGACAATGGCTGGGCCGCAGCTTGTTGTCCCTGTGATGAATTCCCGTTTTGCGTTGAATGCCGCTAATGCCCGTTGGGGATCTCTATATGATGCGCTCTACGGTACAGATGCAATTGGTTTTGATAATGGCGCAGAAGTTGGCACAACGTACAACAAGGTTCGTGGTGATTTAGTTATTGCTAAAGGTCGTAAGTTTCTTGATAACGCGTGCCCTCTATCTCAAGGTAGCCATGCGGACGCTGTTGCTTACACAATTGAAGATAGAGAATTGAAAGTCGCGCTGGAAAGTGGTCAGTTAACAACTTTGGCTGATAACGCGAAGTTGATTGGGTTCAATGGCGAGCAGGCTTCACCGTCGGTTATTTTATTTAACAATAACGGCATGCATATTGAGATTGTTATAGACAAGTCGAGTCAAATTGGCGGCGATGATAAGGCGGGGATAAGCGACATTATTCTAGAGTCGGCTCTCACGACCATTATGGATTGTGAAGATTCCGTGGCAGCTGTTGACGCAGAAGACAAAGTCGTCGTTTATAAAAACTGGCTTGGACTGATGCAAGGAGACTTGTCGGAGGAAATTACTAAGCAAGGTAAAACGTTTACTCGTTCACTAAATAGTGACAGGCAATATAAGGGGATTACAGGCCAAGATTTATCGCTCAAAGGACGTAGTTTAATGTTTGTGCGAAATGTGGGGCATTTAATGACCAGCCCAGCCATCATTGATGCACAAGGCAATGAAATCCCGGAAGGAATATTAGATGGTGTGATTACATCGTTAATTTCACTACATGATTTACAAGGAAATAGCAATTTCAAGAACTCATCTGCTGGCTCGATTTATATCGTCAAACCGAAAATGCATGGTCCTGAAGAAGTCACTTTTGCCAATGACTTATTTAATGCTGTCGAGGATATGCTAGGGCTTGCGCGCTATACTATAAAAATGGGGATTATGGATGAAGAGCGCCGTACGACCGTCAATTTAAAACAGTGTATTTACGCCGCTAAAGAGCGTGTGGTATTCATTAATACTGGGTTCTTAGACCGAACTGGTGATGAAATTCATACATCGATGGAAGCGGGGCCCATGATCCGTAAAGGTGATATGAAATCAGCTGCTTGGATTGGTGCTTACGAAGACTGGAATGTAGATATTGGTCTACGGTGTGGTTTGAGCGGTCGAGCGCAAATAGGTAAAGGAATGTGGGCTATTCCTGATCAAATGGCCAATATGCTTAAAACTAAAGTTGCGCACCCTCAATCAGGTGCGAATACAGCATGGGTCCCATCTCCGACGGCTGCAACATTACATGCACTTCACTATCATGAAATTGATGTCTTTACCCAGCAGCAATCAATTAAGCAGCGCCCGTTGGCAAATATTGATGATATCTTGTCGATTCCGATTGAGGTTAACCCTCAGTGGACAATTAATGAAATTGAACAAGAGCTTGAAAACAATGCGCAAGGATTATTAGGTTACGTCGTTCGTTGGGTTGATGCTGGAATTGGATGTTCGAAAGTGCCAGATATTAACAATGTCGGATTAATGGAAGATCGCGCGACGCTTCGGATCTCGTCTCAGCATATGGCTAACTGGTTACGGCATGAAATCTGCACCAAGGAACAAGTGATGGCGGTGCTTAAGAAAATGGCGCTGGTAGTTGATAAACAGAACTCCGGTGATCCGAGTTATCAGGCGATGGCTGACGACTTTGATAACAGTATTGCGTTTCAAGCGGCATGTGAATTAGTGTTTGAAGGTTGTGCCCAACCTAGTGGATACACTGAGCCTGTATTGCATAAACGACGTTTAGCACTTAAAGTACAATAAGCACAAATTCAACAATCAAGAGCCGGTATAATCCACCGGCTTTTTTGTGACAATCAGTAATCGTGCTTGATGTCATATTAGGATAGAAAATGGCTTGGTTCTGGCCGCAATTCATTCGTTTTTTTCACCGCCAATACGACAGGCAATATTTTCTGTGGCTGTGGCATCATTTAATAAAATACCAAACTCTCGTAGCGCTGTGTCACCAGTGTCATGACCATAACTACTGTTGATTTACTTAATGTTAATAACGTTCCAAATTCCTGAGGCAATAATCGTCAATGCTTGTTGCTTCGAACAGCAGGAAATAAACGGGCAATTGGTATTATAACGTTGTTCGACGACAGCTTGCTGTTCTAGGCGATCATCGCGACCAACCCTAAGGTAGTAGTGAATTGATTTAATGCGAGAGAACGCCGTGTCGTTAGATACAGTGAGTGTGGTAGATGATAAATGGCTATCACCCAATAACTGTTTAGCTGACGAGACAATCGATATTCGAACACTTGTTTAGCGCAATTTAATATTCATTTTAAAAGGTTACTAAAATAAACAACGGAAGGGATATAAATAGTGGTAAATCGTTGATATTCCAACCTCATCTTCTCTTTATCGGCATTTAACAATCAGTGTTATTAAATGGAAATAAGAGATTGTTGTTAACAACAAGGAAGAAAATAGAAAGAAGTGAAACAGTGAGGATTTTATTTCAAATCCTCGACTGCTTGATTAACTAACGATTGAATGTCACTACACGTAGTTTCTACACCGCAGTTACAATCTAATGTTTGATGCTCTGCTAACCATCCCACCGTTTTTAAGTGTTTTTGGCCACAGCTTGGGCAAACAATTTTTAATGTTTGCAGTTGATCTAAATGAGTCATATTAGCTCCTGAAATTATTACTAATCTTCAGTCTATCAAACTAATATGACTTTTCTGTGACGTAGCTTGCAAAATGACGTGGCTAAAGCGTTTAGTCGTTAACTAACTGATGTATTTGTTATTCGACACCGCGAAGTAGGGCATTAACGCCAACTTTTGCACGTGTCTTAGCGTCAACTTTTTTAACAATGATGGCAGCGTATAAATTATGAGTACCACATTTTGATGGTAGAGTGCCTGATACAACAACTGATCCTGCTGGAACACGGCCATAGTGAATCGTGCCTGTTTCACGGTCGAAAATACGTGTACTTTGGCTGATGTAAACACCCATCGAAATGACGCTACCTTCTTCAACGACAACACCTTCGACGATTTCTGAACGTGCACCAATAAAGCAGTTATCTTCGATAATTGTCGGGTTTGCCTGTAATGGCTCTAATACACCGCCAATACCAACACCACCAGAAAGGTGAACATTCTTGCCGATTTGAGCACATGAGCCTACGGTTGCCCATGTATCAACCATAGTACCTTCATCAACGTAGGCGCCAATGTTGGTATAAGACGGCATTAGAACGACATTTTTAGCAATATAACAGCCTTGGCGAACTGTTGCTGGTGGTACAACTCGCATTCCTTCATCTTTAAATTGTTGCTCTGTGTAGTTGGCAAATTTCTGCGGTACTTTATCGAAATATTGCGTGTCTCCACCATCAATAATAGTGTTGTCATGCAGTTTGAAAAATAATAAAACGGCTTTCTTTAACCATTGATGCACAACCCATTCACCGCTAATTTTTTCAGCAACACGTGCTTCACCGCTGTCAAGTAATGCCATTGCTTGTGTCACTGCATCTTTAACTTCTTGGGACGCTGTCTCAGCTGTGTATTGATCTCTTGTATCAAAAGCATGTTCAATGATTTGTTGTAATTGACTCATCGTAATTCCTATCCAAATTTTTGGTTATCGATTTAATTTTTCAATCGCTAGTACTAGCGCTTGTTGTAATGTGTTTTGCTGTTCTTGAGTTAACGGATTCTCATCTTTATCGGTAATGATAAAGAAGTCTTCAACGCGTTCACCAATGGTTGTTATCTTGGCATTGTGCAGTGTAATTTTAAATTTAGTGAATACATCGCCGACTGTTGCTAATAACCCTGGCATGTCAAGTGCGACCAGCTCAAATAAGGTGTGCTCACCATGATCACAAGTGATAAATGAGATTCTGGTTGGCACTTTAAATTGTTTAGTACGTCGTGCAATTCTACGATTGTTGTGTGGTTTAAAATGCTTTTGTGTGAGCGACTTTGTTAATGTTTGAACGATAGATTTTACGCGGCGTTCGTCTAGAATTGGCTGTCCATTGTGTTCTGATATATTAAAGGTATCCAATGCCCAGCCGCCAGTGGTCGCCATAACATGCGCATCATTAATTTGAACATTTTTACTACCTAGTACACGCATGACCTTTGCGAACAAATTTTTCATGTCTTGTGTATAAACAAAAAGTTCGCTCACCGTTTTATTGGGATTATGAAATATCGCAATAATTGGTTTATTTGGTGGCTGGTTGCGTAAAATTAGATCGCAATGTTGTGCTATAGCTATTGGTGTGTGTCGTAAGAAATAGTCATCTTGAAAGTATCCCCACAACTCCTCTACCGCATGTTTATCGTAGAATGCATCATTAGTGTGTAATTGATGTAACGCTTTGGCTTTGTATTCGGTAATACGCTCTTCAGCATCCACATCGCCTTGTGCGCCGCGGCGCAGTGCACGCAGGGTATAAAAGTATAGCTCTCTTAATAGAGAGCCTTTCCAATTGTTCCAAAGCTTGTTGTTCGTCGCACATATATCGGCGACTGTTAGGCAATATAAATAAGCCAAACGGGTTTCGTCTTGAACTATGCTAGCGAAACTATTGATCACATCAGGATCATGAATATCCCGTCGCTGTGCAATCACGGACATTAAGAGGTGGTTTTCCACGAGCCAAGCAATCAGACGTGTATCGTGTTCATTGAGAGCATGCAAGCGTCCAAACTCAAGCGCGTCAAGCGCACCAAGCTCGCTATGATCTCCGCCGCGTCCTTTACCGATATCATGAAAAATTGCGGCGAGTACTAACAAGCCTTTTTTGGTCAATGTGTGAATGAGCACACTACACAATGGGAATTCGTCTTTATATTTCGGCTGAGAAAAGCGGTCGATATTTTTGAGTAGTCGATGAGTATGTTCATCCACCGTATATGCATGAAATAAATCAAACTGCATTTGGCCGCTGATCTTTTGCCATGCGGGCATATAACTACCGAGAATTCCGTGCTTATGCATCATTGATAGCGCACGTATACCATCTGGATGCTTAATAATATTCATAAAAGCAGTACGACATTGAGCATCGTCACAAAGGGGGGCTGTTAAATTTTCCCTCGCTAAGCGCAATTGGCGTAAGGTTGGCGCATAAATGCCCGAAATTTCTTTGTCTTTTGCAATATTTAAAAACAGCGTAATGATTTGCGACTTATCATTAAATAAGTTATCAACTGTTGATTCAATAAAATGACCGCGTCGTTGATACTGCTCATTCATTATGCAGATATCGAGAGTTTTAATTCGTCCTAAAAATTCTCTTTTAAACAGTTGAAGTAACATTTCGCATAGCTCATCGACTTCTCGGATCTGCTGGTAATATTGCTTCATCATGACTTCAACGGCTAATTGGTCTTCGTCGGAATAGCCCATGGCGTTAGCTACGTCATGTTGATGATTAAAGAGCAATTTGTCTTCTGGACGCTTTGCGGTTTGATGGAGTGCAAAACGCATGCTCCATAAGAAATCTTGGCAGCTTAATAATTTATCTAATTCTTCTTGTGATAAAAAGCCATGTTGAACGAGCTGCTCAACAATTGTCGTTTTAAAATGGCGCTTCGCTATCCAACCAACGGTTTGAATATCGCGTAAGCCTCCGGGGCAGGTCTTGATGTTAGGTTCGAGATCAAAGGCATTATTAGCCTCATGGCGCTGGAATTGTTCATCGCGCTTTGCGAGGTAAAATTCACTACTAGGCCAAAAATCAGGTTGTTCAATAGCTAATTGCAACTGTTGGTATAATTCTTGTGGTCCATTAAGAAGTCTACTTTCCATCAAGTTTGTTGCAACTGTAATATCACTTTTACCAATGCTAATGGTTTCTTCTAACGTTCTTACGCTGTGACCAATATCGAACTTAATGTCCCATAAGAATGTGATGAACTGGCTTATCTTTTCTGTTTGTTCATTAGTGAGGGTTTTTAAAGACAGAATGAGCAGATCAACATCTGAATGAGGATGCAGCTCACCACGACCATAGCCACCAACCGCGATTAAAGAAATTGGGGTGTGGTTTAACTCAAAATGTTGCCAAAGTTGTTGCAATAAATCATCAACGTATTGGCAACGCTGATGAAGAAGTTCACGAATATCACCACCGCGTTCAAATTGCTCATTAAGCCAATCTGAAAATTCATTGTTCGCTTGTTTGCACGATGCAATTAGTTGTTTGGGTTCTACTAATTCGACGTCTAATACGGCCGGTGGCGACATAATTTTCCTTATTCCTATTTAAGCGTGTTCTATAACACGTGATATTTCTTCATCACTGCGTAGCGTTAATATTTCAACACCATTATCTGTCACTAATAACGTGTGTTCCCACTGCGCTGAGAGTGAACGGTCCTTGGTAACGACTGTCCAGCCATCGTTATTAGCCATCTTACTAAAGCGCTTACCTGCATTAACCATAGGCTCAATTGTCAAACACATACCAGCTTGTAATGTCTCACCCGTGCCTGGTTTACCATAATGAACAACTTGTGGATCTTCATGAAACTCTGCGCCAATGCCATGACCACAGTATTCACGAACAATAGAATAATTCATCCCTTCACAGTAAGTTTGAATTGCATGGCCAATATCGCCTAAACGAACACCAGGTTTTACCATGTTAATGGCTTTGTACAAACTCTCTTGTGTTGTTTTAATCAAGCGATTAGCTAGGATGCTTCCTTTACCGACGACAAACATTTTACTCGTGTCGCCATGGTAACCATCTTTTATAACAGTGACATCAACATTGATGATGTCGCCTTCTTTAAGTTTCTTATCACTTGGTATGCCATGACAGATAACATGGTTAACAGAGGTACAAATTGATTTTGGAAAACCGTGGTAGTTAAGTGGGGCAGGAATCGCGTTTTGCTCTTCAACAATGTAGCGGTGACAAATATCATTTAGTTCATCTGTCGTGACGCCTTTTTTCACGAACGGACCGATCATTTCTAATACTTCTGCTGCCAATGCGCCTGCAATGCGCATTTTTTCAATTTCTTGGGCTGTTTTTATGGTAATTGCCATGTTGGTATCTCTATTTAAAATTGCCAAAAATATTGGCTAAAACTTGTTTTTGCCCCGCGTTTTTGGTATAAAGCGCGCCGGGGAATATATTCAACTTTCATCTAAAGTCGGTTTAACGCTGATTTTAATGATCTTGTCTATAAAGAACCACTAAAAATTACATTTATCTTAAATCACACACGTATTTTTAACTGATTTCGGGGTGCTTTAGCGTCAAATAGACAAAAAAGTTCGAAATTTAGGATACGTGGAGGCCTAACCCCAAGAGGAAATTTATTATGGCTACTGTTTCAATGCGCGATATGCTGCAAGCTGGTGTTCACTTCGGTCACCAAACTCGTTACTGGAATCCAAAAATGAAACCATTCATTTTCGGTGCTCGTAACAAGGTTCATATCATCAACTTAGAGCAAACTGCTCCAATGTTTAACGAAGCGCTTGCTGTATTAAGCAATGCTGCGTCTAAAAAAGGTAAAATCCTTTTCGTTGGTACTAAGCGCGCTGCTGGCGATGCGATTAAAGAAGCGGCACTAGAGTGTGACCAATTCTACGTAAATCACCGTTGGTTAGGTGGTATGTTGACTAACTGGAAAACAGTTCGTCAATCAATCAAGCGTCTAAAAGACCTTGAGCAACAGTCACAAGACGGTACTTTCGCTAAATTAGTTAAGAAAGAAGCGTTAATGCGTACTCGTGAAATGGAAAAACTAGAGAAATCTCTAGGCGGTATCAAAAACATGAATGGTTTACCAGACGTGATTTTTGTAATCGACGCTGATCACGAACACATTGCTGTTAAAGAAGCTAACAACCTAGGTATTCCAGTTGTTGCTATCGTTGATACTAACTCTAACCCAGATGGTATTGACTACATCGTTCCTGGTAACGATGATGCGATCCGTGCTATCCAGCTTTACACTAAAGCTGCTGCAACTGCTGTTAACGAAGGTCGTAACAACACGGTTGCTGCTCAAGCAGAAACTGACGGTTTCGTTGAAGCTGAGTAATTTAGATTAATATTATCTAGATAACACATTTGAGTAGGCAGCAAAGAGTAATCTTTGGTGCCTTTTTGAAATACAGAGGAATAGAAAAATGGCAATTACTGCTAAGTTAGTAAAAGAACTTCGTGACCGCACTGGCGCTGGCATGATGGATTGTAAAAAAGCGTTAACCGAAACTAACGGTGACATCGAAGCTGCAATCGATCAAATGCGTAAAAACGGCCAAGCTAAAGCGGCTAAAAAAGCGGGTAACATCGCTGCTGAAGGTACAATTATCATCAAACAAAAAGATGGTATGGCTGCACTTCTAGAAGTTAACTGTCAAACTGATTTCGTTGCTAAAGATGTAAGCTTCCTAGGTTTCGCTAACGAAGTTGCTGATGCTGCAATCGCACAAGAATTATCAATCGAAGAACTACAAGCTAAATTCGAAGAGACTCGTATTGCACTTGTTGCTAAAATCGGTGAGAACATGAACATCCGTCGCGTAGAATACGTGAAAGGTGCTTCTTTATCTTCATACCGTCACGGTGAGCGTATTGGTGTTGTTGTTGCTGGTGAAGCTGACGAAGAGACTCTTAAGCACGTTGCTATGCACGTTGCTGCTTCTCGTCCTGAGTTCGTTAACCCAGAAGACGTACCAAGCGAAGTTGTTGACCGTGAGCGTAAATTGCAGATCGAAATTGCAATGAACGAAGGCAAACCAGCAGAAATCGCTGAAAAAATGGTTGAAGGTCGCATGAAGAAGTTTACTGGTGAGGTTTCTCTTACTGGTCAAGCATTCATCATGGAGCCAAAGCAAACTGTTGGTCAAATTCTTAAAGCTAAAAACGCTTCAGTTTCAACATTCGTTCGCCTAGAAGTTGGTGAAGGTATTGAGAAGAAAGAAGAAGATTTCGCTGCAGAAGTTGAAGCTCAAATCGCTGCTGCAAAACAGTAATCGATTGAGAGACAACAACGAATTTGTTGTTGTAATGAGAGACCGTGGCATCGCCGCGGTCTTTTTAAATGCTTAATTTATGAATAAGTTTTTAATAAGAGCTTAATGATAAATTAAGTGGAAGAACCCACTTTGAAACGATGACTCTGGCAAAGGTAAATTAGAATGACTGCAAATCCAAAACCGACTTACCGTCGCATTTTATTAAAACTAAGTGGTGAAGCACTTGTAGGTGAGCAAGGATTTGGGATTGACCCTAAAGTACTTGACCGTATGGCTCAAGAAATCAAAGAATTAGTTGAGCTAGGTGTCCAAGTCGGTATTGTATTAGGTGGCGGTAATATCTTCCGTGGTGAGGGCTTAGCAAACGCGGGCATGAACCGTGTTGTAGGTGACCAAATGGGAATGCTAGCTACTGTAATGAACGGACTTGCAATGCGTGATGCACTGCACCGGGCTTATGTAAACGCTCGCTTAATGTCTGCAGTTGACCTGAAAGGGGTATGTGATTCATACAACTGGGCTGAAGCGATCAGCATGCTAAAAGAAGGCCGAGTGGTTATTTTCTCAGCAGGTACTGGTAATCCTTTCTTTACGACAGATTCAGCAGCGTGTTTACGTGGTATTGAGATTGAAGCGGATGTTGTGTTGAAAGGCACTAAAGTTGACGGTGTTTATTCTGACGATCCAGTTAAGAATCCGGAAGCTGAAATGTATTCTGAGTTAGATTACGGCACTGTTTTAGAAAAAGAATTAAAAGTAATGGATTTAAGTGCATTTACCCTAGCACGTGACCACAATATGCCAATTCGTGTATTTAATATGAATAAGCCTGGCGCACTTCGCAGTGTAATTATGGGCGAAAGCACAGGTACATTAATCCATAGCACAACAGCAAAAATTTAACGAACTCTGATAATTAGGAAATTAACGTGATTAACGAAATTAAAGATGACGCGTCAACCCGTATGGGGAAAAGTGTAGAAGCACTTAAAGTTCAGATGCAAAAAGTACGTACTGGTCGTGCTCACCCAAGTTTATTAGACTCTATTACTGTGCCATATTACGGTGCAGAAACACCACTTAACCAAGTGGGTAATGTGGGTATCGGTGATGCGCGTACGTTAACTATTACAGTATTTGATAGCACTATGATCGCTGCCGTTGAAAAAGCAATCATGAGCTCAGATCTTGGATTAAACCCGAACTCTGCTGGTGCATTAATTCGTATTCCATTACCACCATTGACTGAAGAGCGTCGTAAAGACCTTATTAAAGTTGTACGTGGTGAAGCCGAAAAAGGACGCGTTGCAGTACGTAACATCCGCCGTGACGCTAATGGTGATATCAAATCACTTGAGAAAGAAAAAGAAGTCGGTGAAGACGAAGCGCGTAAAGGCGAAGAGCAAATCCAAGAACTAACAAATAAGTACATTAAAGAAATGGACGCTTTGTTAGCTGAAAAAGAGCAAGAGTTACTAGAAGTATAAGCTATTGTTCATATGCCATAAATGGCATGGTGATATGCTATTAATTAAACGCTGTGTTAGTTATACTACGCAGCGTTTGTGTTATTGTAGGCACAATATTTTATATTAATCCCAGTTGTTATAGGGGATGTTGATATTAGTTTATACCTTTCAGTTTTAGTGAGCTTATGGAGTGTTAATGAGCGACCAGTTTAAAACCCAATTGATGGCATCAAATAATTTGCCGCGTCACATTGCTATTATTATGGATGGCAACGGACGTTGGGCACAGCGACAAGGTAAGCGTCGTGTAATGGGGCATAAAGCTGGTGTCGATCGAGTACGAGAAGCGGTAAAGATTAGCCGTGAACTTAACATCGAATCGTTAACTTTATTTGCGTTTAGCAGTGAGAACTGGCAACGACCTGCTGATGAAGTGTCACTGTTGATGGAATTGTTTTTTACGGTGTTATCACGTGAAGTGAGCAAGTTACACCGCAATAATGTTAGATTGAAAATTATTGGTGATATCAGCCGTTTTAGCGAAAAACTACAACAGAAAATAGCTAAAGCAGAAGATAAAACCAAAGATAATACAGGCTTAGTTCTAAATGTAGCGGCGAATTACGGTGGGCGTTGGGATATTACTCAAGCTTGCCAGCAGTTAAGTGCCCAGGTTGCGCGAGGTGAAATCTCAGTCAGCGATATTACAGAACAGGCGATTGAGAAACATATTTGTACGTCACATTTACCGCCGCTTGATCTTATGATTAGAACGGGTGGAGATTGTCGTATTAGTAACTTTTTATTGTGGCAAGCCGCTTATAGCGAATTACATTTTTCTGACACGTTATGGCCAGATTTCGGTGAGCAGGAATTTTTGAATATTATGGCCAGTTTTGCCAACGTTGAGCGCCGATTTGGCTGCACTAGTGAGCAGGTTTCTGCTTCAATAAAAGAATAATAAAGGAAACAGATTTGTTAAAACAACGAATTATTACTGCGCTAGTATTGGCGCCTTTGGCTTTGGGTAGTGTTTTTTATTTACCGCTTTCGTTATTTCCATTTTTTGCTGCGGCAGTAACATTATTAGGTGCTTGGGAGTGGGGAGCTTTTTTACCTAATAAAGAACAACCTCAATCTAAGCTTTATCGCATTATTTTTACCATTTCGTTATCGATTCTCATGGCATCATTTTTAATGTTGGTGCCCATTAATCATATATGGAATGCTGGTCAGCTACACCCGA
Organism: Gammaproteobacteria bacterium MedPE; assembly: GCA_001874365.1. Classification (GTDB taxonomy): domain Bacteria; phylum Pseudomonadota; class Gammaproteobacteria; order Enterobacterales; family Psychrobiaceae; genus Psychrobium. Next base: position 19,234 of record MPDF01000009.1, read on the forward strand.
TCTACCATGCTGCATTATTTATTGCTGCTATTTGGTGGGCTATTAGTATGTTATTAGTATTTTTATACCCAAAAGCAAGTAACTTTTGGAGTGACAGTGAGTTTTATAAAGGCCTGTTCGGTCAATTAACATTGATACCATTTTGGATAGGCTTAATTGCGTTGCGAAGCTATGGTTATCAAAGTGACCCAATGCTTGGCGGTGTGTTGATTGTTAGTGTATTTCTCATCGTTTGGGGTGCTGATGTCGGTGCTTACTTTGTTGGTCGTAGCATAGGAAAGCGTAAATTAATGCCAAATGTCAGCCCCGGTAAAACCCTTGAAGGGATGCTTGGTGGGTTAGTGACAGCCATGCTTGCGATTTTTATAACTAAATCATATTTTTATAATATCGAAATATTGCCATTATTAGTTTTAGTTTTTATTACTGCATTGGTATCAGCATTTGGTGATTTAAGCGAAAGTATGCTTAAACGCAACAGTGATATAAAAGACAGCGGTACTATTTTACCAGGACATGGCGGTATTTTAGATCGCATTGACAGTTTAACTGCGGCCATTCCGGTATTTGCATTAGGCTATTTATTTTTGGTGGCATAATGCAATCTTTGACCATACTTGGCGCAACAGGCTCTATTGGAGAGTCTACACTAGATGTTGTTCGACGAAACCAAGACAAATATTCTGTTTTCGCACTAGCAGCTCAACGAAATGTTGATAAACTTCTAGCACAATGTTTGGAATTTAACCCGACATACGCCGTGCTTGTTGATGAACAGGCTGCTAAATCGTTGCAAACTAAATTAACCAACAAAACGGTTGTTTTAAGTGGACCTGACGCGCTAGATGACGTTGCTAGTGATAGCGATGTAGATGTAGTAATGTCGGCAATTGTGGGCGCAGCAGGTTTATTGCCGACACTTGCCGCTGTAAAGGCGAATAAACGCGTTTTGTTAGCGAATAAAGAATCGCTGGTGATGTCTGGTCAGTTATTTATTGATGAATTGCGTCAATCTAGTGCAACGTTACTACCTGTTGATAGTGAACATAATGCCATTTATCAATCGCTTCCTACTGAAGCTCAGCAGCGATTAGGCTACTGTGGTTTAGAAGAGTTAGGTATTGAGAAGCTTTTGTTGACGGGATCTGGTGGGCCATTTTTAACGTCACCAATTGATTCCTTATCAAATGTATCCCCCGCTCAAGCTTGTGCGCATCCGAATTGGTCAATGGGGCAAAAAATTTCAGTTGATTCTGCGACCATGATGAATAAAGGACTTGAATACATCGAAGCCCGTTGGTTGTTTGATACTACGGTTGAACAAATTGACGTGGTGATCCACCCTCAGAGCGTTATTCACTCCATGGTGCAATATTGTGATGGTTCAGTCATTGCTCAAATGGGGAATCCAGATATGCGCACACCGATTGCCCATGCGATGTCTTACCCACAACGTATTGTGGCGGGAGTTGCTCCGTTAGATTTTACATCCCTTAGAGATTTTACATTCAAGGCGCCAGACTTTAGCCGTTTTCCGTGTTTGAAGTTAGCCATTGATGCCTGTTATCAAGGTCAAGGCGCAACGACGGCGCTTAACGCGGCAAATGAAATCAGCGTTGCTGCGTTTCTAGATGAAAAAATAAAGTTTACACAGATTGCTCAGTTAAATGAACGTGTGTTGTCGTCACTTGCCGCAGAAAAGGCGAATTGCATTGAATCAATTTTAAGTGTCGATCAACAAGCCAGAAATATGGCAAATCAATATCTTAGCCAAGGGGTCTTGGTATGATTGATTTGCTTCGAAATATTGCATTTTTCATTATTGCGTTAAGTATACTCGTTGCTTTTCATGAGTATGGTCATTTTTGGGTAGCAAGGAAGTGTGGTGTTATTGTACAGCGTTTCTCTATCGGATTTGGCAAGGTATTATGGCGACGGATTGGAAAAGATGGCTGTGAATATGTCATTTGTGCAATTCCATTAGGCGGTTACGTAAAAATGCTCGACGAGCGGGTTGAAGATGTACCAGCGAATCAAATTGACGGTGCATTTAATCGCAAACCTGTGTTAGCGCGAATGGCAATTGTTTCCGCTGGACCAATTGCTAATTTTATATTTGCAATTTTTGCACTTGCTTTAATGTATTTTATTGGTGTCAGTACGGTTAAACCAGTTATTGGGGAAGTGTCCCCTAATTCTATTGCTAGTCAAATCAACTTAGTGAGTGGACAACAAATAAAATCTATTGATGGTAAAAAAGTCGAGCATTGGCAGGACGTAAATCATGCAATCGTTGGACTGATAGGCGCGCAATCATCGTCAGTTGGGGTAGGACCAATAAATAGCGATGTTGTAAGCGTTAAAAATATAGACTTAACTGAGTGGCAATTCGACCCACAAAAGCAAAGTTCACTTAATTCTTGGGGAATCGCTCCTTACCGTCCAAAGGCTACTTTGACGATTGCTCAAATCAGCAAAAGCTCAGCCGCATCTCAACTTGGTTTGCTGCAAGGAGATATTCTAATAGCAGCTAATGGCGATAAAATAAACGACTGGCAGAGCTTTGCAACATTAATTCAACAAAGTCATGGAACTTCCATCGACTTGGTCTATCAAAGAAACACCCAGCAGTTGACTGGTAAGTTATATCCACAGTTGAAACAGGATAGCCAAGGTCGGGATATTGGTTTTGCTGGTATCGCTCCTTATAGCGAACAAATACCAGCAAGTCACCAAATTACACTAGAATATGGCGTTTTTGACTCTGTAATTGTTGGCGTAGAAAAGACATGGGATTTAACCCTGTTAAGCTTTAGTATGATAGGAAAACTGGTTACCGGAGATTTATCTGTTAAAAATCTCAGCGGACCGATTTCCATTGCACAAGGCGCAGGACAAAGTGCAGCTTACGGATTAGTTGCTTTTTTAAGCTTTTTGGCGTTAATCAGCGTTAATTTAGGAATATTTAATCTTTTACCACTGCCAGTGCTTGATGGCGGACATTTGATGTATTACTTTATTGAGCTCTTAACTGGCAAGCCCGTGCCAGAAAAAATACAGGAAGTAGGTTTTCGAATTGGTGGCGCACTTTTGTTTATGCTCATGAGCATAGCGATTTTTAACGATTTTACCCGCTTGTAAGTAAGACGAGAATTTAGGATTATAAAAACAGCATTATGAAGTTTTCAAAGCTTTTGGCACCTATTGCCTTATTAGGAACAAGTTTTAGTTCCCTAGCCGCTGAACCATTTACAGTAACTGATATTCGTATTCAAGGCTTACAACGTGTTGCGCTTGGCGCCGCGTTATTAAATACGCCTGTAAAAGTCGGTGATGTCGTGACAGACGCTGATGTGGCACGCATTATAAAAACACTCTATAAATCTACTAATTTTGAAGACATTCAAGTATTTCGCGATGACGGAATGCTTATTATCAAAGTTAAAGAGCGCCCGACGATTGCTGCGATTAACTTTGACGGAAACAAAGACCTCAAGGAAGAACAGTTGTCTGAGAGTTTGACTGGTTCTGGTATAAAACTGGGCGAGCCTCTCGATAGAACGCTGCTTACTGAAATTGAGAAGGGTCTTGAAGATTTCTATTATAGTGTAGGTAAATACTCGGCAAGTGTTGAGGCTAGCATTACGCCGCTTGCTAGAAATCGTATTGAGTTGAATTTCAACTTTAAAGAAGGTGACGCGGCAAGTATTAAGCAGATTAATTTAGTTGGAAATTCTGTTTTTAGCGATGAAGAGTTGAAAGAATCCTTCGAGTTATCAGACTATACTGCTTGGTGGAATTTCTTCGGGGAACAAAAGTATCAAAAACAAAAACTGCAAGGTGATATAGAAACACTTGAGTCTTACTATAAAGATCGCGGTTATATTCGTTTTAAGGTCGATAGCACGCAAGTATCGATGACACCCGATAAAAAAGGTTTATATATTGCGCTGAATTTAGACGAAGGCGAAATTTATAAAATTAAAGGCGTTAATGTTATTGGTGACATTGAAAAGTATCGGGAAGTTATTGAACGCTTAATTCCAATGAAAGAGGGAGATACTTATAACGGTGCCGCAGTAACCTTTACTGAAGAGCGTTTGTCTCGCTTTTTAGGTAACTATGGTTATGCGTTCCCTAAAGTAACCACTTTTCCCGAGATAGATGATGAGTCTAAAGAAGTAACGTTGAATTTAAATATAGAGCCAGGAGCTCGTGTTTATGTCAATGAAATTCGTTTCGTTGGGAATTACGATACATCTGATGAAGTTTTACGCCGTGAGATGCTTCAACTTGAGGGAAGCTGGTTAAACAACGGCAAGCTTGAAGGCTCTAAGAATTATTTAAATCGTTTGGGTTTCTTTGAGGACGTTGAAACTGAAGTGATTCCGATTGCTGGTAGTGATGATAAAGTTGATGTAGAAGTCAAAGTTAAAGAAACGCCATCAGGTTCATTTAATGCGGGTGTTGGTTATGGCAGTTATGGCGGTTTAAGCCTACAGTTGGGTGTAACGCAAAACAATTGGCTTGGTACTGGTAATCGTGTCGGTGTGAATTTCAATACCAATAAATACCAAAAAAATATTAACTTGTCTTATCGTGACCCTTATCTAACACATGAAGGCATTAGTGGTGGTGCAAATATTTATTGGTCAGAGTACGATGCGGGCAGTGCGAATTTAGCGCGCTACAATAATAAGTCATACGGTATTGGTTTTGACCTAGGGTTTCCAATTAATCCTGTCAGCCGTGTGAGTTTGGGACTGGCGTTTAGACATAATGATATTTCTGAACTAAATCAATATGAGCAAGTTAAACCATTTTACGCCGTTTATGGTGGCCAAAATAATGGTGATATTGCCTTTGATAATTTTGAAATTTCAGCTGGTTGGAGTCGCACTACATTAAATCGTGCTCGTTTCCCTACAGAAGGTTCAAATACGACATTCAATGGTAAGATGACAATTCCAGGTAGTGAAATACAGTATTTCCGTCTCGCCTTTGAATCACGTCATTACTTGCCGTTATCAGATGATCATCGCTACTCTTTAATGGGTAAAGTGAAGCTTGGCTATGGTAATGGTTACGGTAGCGTCGATGGTAATGACCATTTATTTGCTTTTAATGAAAACTTTAGAGCAGGTGGCCCGGGGTCTTTACGTGGCTTTAAAGCAAACACTGTTGGGCCTAAGGCTATCTATTTGCAAGGTGGTGGTGAGCAGGGCTCTGGTAGCCCTATTGACATTATCACTGGACAGTCATCTATTTTGTATGGTGATCCTCGCAGTATTGCCGTCAGCAATTATAGTGCTATTGGAGGTAATGCCCAAGCATTAGCAACAGTAGAACTTTTTGTTCCAACGCCGTTTGTTGATGAGGGAGCTGGTAGCTCAGTTCGCACAAGTTTATTTGTTGAGGGCGGCAACGTGTGGGATACTGAATTTGATTATGATCGCTATCGTCAGCTCGCTGAAACTGAATTTAATAAAATCTATGATTTCTCGGATCCAAAAGAGTTTAGAGCATCATATGGTATTTCTGTGCAGTGGTTATCGCCGATGGGACCAATGGTGTTTAGTTTGGCTCGACCATTGCGTGAAGTTGAAGGTGATCGTTTAGAAGTATTTTCATTTAATATTGGTACAACATTTTAATTATAAAAAATTACTGCAGGTTTAAGCGGTATTTAAAGGAGAAAGTTTTGAAAAAATTAGCAACAGCAGTTACTGCAGCGGCATTATTGGTAGGTACGTCATTTAGCAGTGCAAGTTTTGCATTTGAGCAAAAAATTGGTGTGATTGATATGGGCACTATTTTCCAAAACTTGCCACAACGTGAACACCTAAGTCAAAAATTAGACGTTGAATTTAAAGAGCGTCGTGAATCAGTACAAGCCCTTGTTAAGAAGATGCAAGATCTTGCTGAGAAAAGTAAACGTGATGGCGCATTATTAACGCAACAGCAAAAACTTGATATGCAACGTGAAATGGAGTCTTTAAAAAGCGATTATCAACTTAAAGGCAAAGCGTTGGAGGAAGATATGCGTCGTCGTGGCGGTGAAGAGCAAAATATATTGCTTCTGGAAGTACAAAAAGCAGTTAATGAAATTGCTAAATCTGAAAAGTACGATGTAATTTTACAATCGAATGCTGTTGCTTTTATTACGAAAGAGAACGACATTTCTGAGCTAGTTATTAAGAAAGTATCAAAGTCTAAATAACATGGTCAAATTTACGCTCGCTCAATTAGCGAAAAAGCTTGATGCGACATTGCAAGGAGACGGTGATATTGCCGTCTCACGTATAGCGACTTTAAAATCTGCTCAATCGGGGCAGATTTCTTTTTTAGCCAATCCTAAATATAAAGAGCAAATTTTTACCTCTCAAGCAAGTGCAATTATTATGCGCCCTGAGGATGCTCAAGATTTTGTAGGAAATGCATTGCTATTAGATGAACCTTATGTCGGTTACGCAAAGCTTGCTAATATTATGGATAGCACGCCAAGGCCAGCACGCAACATCAGCCCTTTAGCGACAATCTCTGATAGTGCAGTCATTGGTAATGATGTCGCTATTGGACCAAATACTGTGATTGAAGATGGCGCTGTAATTGGTGATGAGTGTATTATCGGCGCTAATTGCTTTATTGGTGAAAATACTACGTTAAAGACCGGCGCGAAACTTTGGGCTAATGTGGTGATTTATCACAATGTCGTTATTGGTGCTAACTGTCTTATTCATTCTACAGCGGTGATTGGTGCAGATGGATTTGGTTTTGCACCAAATGATGGGCAATGGTATAAAATCCCACAGCTTGGTGGTGTTGAAATAGGTGATGGCACTGAAATTGGTGCTGGCACGACGATTGACCGCGGTGCGCTTGATCCAACAATTGTTGGTGCCGGTTGTATAATCGACGATCAAGTACATTTAGGTCACAACGTTATTGTTGGTAATCATAGTGCAATGGCCGCTAATACCTGTGTCGCAGGCAGTGTTAATATTGGAAACAATTGTATTGTTGGCGGTGCTTGTGCCATTAATGGTCACTTGACTATTTGCGACGGGGCGACGATCACAGGGATGAGCATGGTTATTAAGGATATTTCTGAACCTGGTGTATACTCTTCAGGTATGCCTTCACAAACCAATCGCGAATGGCGCAAAAATGGAGCACGTTATCGTCAACTTGACGATATTGCCAAGAGACTTAAAGCTGTTGAAAAGCGCCTTAAGCAAGATTAAGTAACTATTTACTCAGGAAGAACTGTTTTGTCTAACGAATTATCACCTCTAGAAATCAATGAAATCATGGCGCTTTTGCCTCATCGTTATCCTTTTTTATTAATTGATAAAGTTATTGATTTTGAAGTAGGAAAATCATTACACGCAGTAAAAAATGTCACTATTAATGAGCCTTTTTTCCAAGGTCATTTTCCAATTAAACCGATTATGCCTGGTGTTTTATTGTTAGAAGCAATGGCGCAAGCAACTGGCGTACTTGGTTTTAAAACAATTGAAAAATCTGATGATACTCTTTATTACTTCGCTGCCATAGATAATGCGCGATTTAAACAGCCTGTAGTCCCTGGTGACGTAGTGAATATCCATGTAGAGTATTTAAAAGAGCGTCGTGGTATTGGTAAATTCTACTGTGAAGCTAAAGTCGACGGTAAAGTAGTTTGTAGTGCAGATTTAATGTGTGCTCGTAAGGACTAAATTGTGATAGATCCCTTAGCTTTTGTTCACCCTAATGCAACGCTTGGTAAGAATGTAACTGTAGGTCCGTGGAGCTACATTGGTGCAGATGTTACCTTAGGGGATGACTGTATTGTCGAATCTCATGTTGTCATTAAAGGGCCATCTAGCATCGGAAAGGAAAATCATTTTTTTCAGTTTTCCTCTGTTGGTGAAGAATGTCAGGACAAGAAGTTCGCTGGTGAAGAAACACAACTTATTATGGGCGACAGAAACGTTGTTCGTGAAGGTGTGACAATTCACAGAGGGACAGTACAAGATAAAGGAATTACACGTATTGGCAGTGACAATTTGTTGATGGCATACGTTCACGTTGCCCACGATTGTATGATTGGCAATAACTGTATCTTAGCAAATAGTGTAAATCTTGCTGGGCACGTTGTTGTTGGTGACTTTGCAATCATTGGTGGTATGACTGGTGTGCACCAATTTGTCAAAATCGGCGCTCACTGTTTTGTCGGGGCAACATCTTGGGTCAATCAGGATGTTCCACCTTATGTTATTTGCGCTGGACAACCATGTGTTCCGCGTGGAATCAATAGCGAAGGCCTTAAACGTCGTGATTTTAGCAAGTCATCTATCTTGGCAATACGTCGCGGTTTTAAAACCATTTATAAACAGCAATTGTCTTTAGAAGATGCTGTCTCTGAGCTTAAGAGTTCTGACGATGAACACGTGGCATTATTTGTTGATTTTATTAACAACTCTGATCGCGGAATTATCCGATAAACAACGACTTTAAGGAGTTGGCGTGAGCCATACAACCCCTCGTACAGACGTTGATCCTACCCCTATACGCATTGGCATTGTCGCCGGAGAGATCTCTGGTGACATATTAGGTGCGAGTTTCATCAAGTCTATAAAAAAACGCTATCCAAACGCTATTTTTGAAGGTATTGGCGGCCCACAAATGATTGAACAGGGCTGTGTTAGCCTGTTTGATATGGAAGAATTATCGGTTATGGGGCTGGTTGAGGTCTTTAGTCGTTTGCGACGATTATTCGCGATAAAACGTTGCCTATTTGAGCACTTTACAACGAATCCACCCGATGTCTTTGTTGGTATTGATGCGCCAGATTTCAATTTGCGATTAGAACGTCAGTTAAAAGAAGCTGGTATTAAAACAGTGCAATATGTTAGTCCTTCAATTTGGGCGTGGCGTCAAAAACGTATTTTTAAAGTCGCTGAAGCAACAAACTTAGTATTGGCATTGTTGCCATTCGAAAAAGAGTTTTACGACAAGTATGATTTCCCCTGTGATTTCGTTGGTCATACACTGGCTGATCAAATTCAGCCTGATATGTCGAAAGAAGATGCTCGCAAACAATTATCTTTGCAACATGACGTGAAATACTTGGCATTAATGCCAGGTAGTCGTGGCAGCGAGTTGAAATATAATAGCCAGATGTATCTGGAGGCTGCTTTAAGCTTAAAAGAGCGCTATCCGGCACTACACTTTGTTATTCCGTTGGTTAATGAAAAACGTAAAGCACAGTTTTTAGCAGCGAAAGAGCTGTATGCTCCTCATCTTGATATCGACATTATTGATGGTCAATCACGAGATGTAATGGCGGCGAGTGACGTCATTATGTTGGCTTCTGGAACGGCGACGTTGGAGGGACTATTAGTAAATCGTCCAATGCTCGTTGTTCATAAAATTCATTGGCTAACATACAAAATATTTAAGCCAATGATGAAAGTGAAACATTATTCTTTGCCGAACTTGCTGGCGAAAGAAGAGCTTATCGTTGAACTCATTCAAGATGACGCTACCAATGATAATATTGTCAGAGAAGCGTCTAAACTACTCGATAGTAATAATAAGCAAATGCTTGATTCATTTAGTCAGTTGCAGCAGTTACTCAAATGCGATGCCAGTGAACGTGCTGCTGATAGTGTACTCGGGCTAATTGAACGTTAGTTGATTCATTTAAATTAAGAAGAAAATATGCCTACAGAACCAGAGTTTATCTTTCCAGATCTTATCGTTGCCGGTGTTGATGAAGTAGGGCGTGGACCGCTGGTTGGTGATGTTGTGACTGCAGCGGTTATTCTTGATCCCACTAAACCTATTGCAGGGTTAGCAGATTCAAAAAAATTAAGTGACAAGAAGCGAGATGCTCTGTATGAGCTTATTGTCGAGAATGCGTTAGCTTATTCGGTTGGCCGTGCTAGTCCTGATGAAATTGATGAATTAAATATTCTTCACGCCACTATGCTTGCAATGCAGCGAGCGGTGAATGGATTAGTCGTCACTCCACAACACGTTCTAATTGATGGCAATCGATGTCCTGCGCTATCAATGTCTTCGCAAGCTATTGTGAAAGGCGATGCTCGAGTCGAAGAAATTAGCGCGGCGTCTATTATCGCGAAGGTGACACGTGACCGTGAAATGGAGGCACTCGATAAAGAGTTTCCTCAATTCGGTTTCGCTAAACATAAAGGCTACCCAACAAAATTACATATGGAAATGATTGAGCAATTTGGTGTAACACCTTATCATCGACGTAGTTTTAGACCTGTTAAAGCGGCGCTAAATCTCATATAACAATGGCGCTTCTTGGTAAGGAAATGTTGTGACCGATCCTAAATTTGTTCATCTTCGAATTCATTCTGATTTCTCCATGGCCGATGGCGTAGCCAAAGTCGGTAAGATAGTCGGTAAAGTCGATGAATTAAAAATGCCTGCGATGGCTATTACTGACTTAGTGAACTTATGTGGCCTCGTTAAATATTATCGAGGAGCGCATGGTGCAGGAATTAAACCCATTATTGGCGCCGATATGTGGGTGCAAAGTGATGAGTTTAATGAAGAGCCTTGGCGTATTACCATTTTGTGTAAAGACAACAAGGGCTATAACAATCTAACGTTACTTATTTCTCAAGCCTATTTACGTGGAAAAATTCAAGATAAAGCTGTTATCGATAAAGCATGGCTCGCTGATTATAGTGAAGGCTTGATTATTCTATCCGGTGGCCGTGAAGGCGACATTGGTATGGCATTGCTTAAAGGCAATGAAAAGTTAGCCACGGAGTGTTTGGCATTTTATCAAGAGCATTTTTCTGACAGTTTTTATTTAGAGTTATTGAGAACTGGCAGGGCGAACGAAGAAGAGTATTTGCATAGTGCATGTCAATTAGCCAGCCAAACTAACATTCCTGTTGTTGCGACTAACGAAGTAACTTTTTTAAATAGTGCTGATTTTGATGCGCATGAAGTGAGAGTTGCCATCCATGATGGTTATGGTCTGGCTGATCCTCGTCGCCCTAAGCGCTATAGCGAGCAACAATATCTTCGAACTGAAGAGGAAATGTGCGAGTTATTTAGCGACATCCCTTCCGCGTTAACTAATTCCGTAGAAATCGCTAAGCGTTGTAATGTCACAGTTGTCCTTGATGAATATGTACTTCCTGACTATCCAACAGGAGATTTAGAAATTGAAGACTTTCTCGTCAAAGTCTCTGAGGAAGGACTTGAAGAGCGACTAGAATTTCTTTTTCCGGATAAAGAAGAGCGTGAAAAAAATCGTAAAGAATACGAAGATCGTCTCTACATTGAACTAGATGTTGTTAATAAGATGGGGTTCCCTGGTTACTTCCTTATCGTAATGGAGTTTATTCAGTGGAGTAAAGATAATGATGTTCCTGTCGGGCCAGGGCGAGGTTCAGGTGCGGGATCTTTAGTGGCCTATGCACTTAAGATTACTGATTTAGACCCACTTGAATATGATTTGCTATTTGAACGTTTTCTTAACCCTGAACGTGTCTCAATGCCCGACTTTGATGTCGATTTTTGTATGGAGGGGCGAGATCGCGTTATTGACCATGTAGCTGAGCTGTATGGCCGAGATGCTGTATCACAAATTATTACCTTTGGTACCATGGCTGCTAAGGCCGTTGTTCGTGATGTTGGCCGTGTGATGGGCCAGCCTTATGGGTTTGTTGAGCGCTTAACCAAGCTGATTCCAGCAGAACCAGGTATGTCACTCACTAAAGCATGGGAAGTGGAACCACAACTTGATCAACTTTATCAAGCCGATGAAGATGTGCGAGAACTCATCGACATGGCGCGTCGCCTTGAGGGCACAACACGTAATGCTGGTAAGCATGCCGGTGGTGTTGTTATATCGCCAACAACCATTACTGATTTCGCGCCGCTTTTATGTGATGACGAAGGTAAAAACCCCGTTACTCAGTTTGATAAAAATGATGTTGAAACCGCTGGTCTTGTTAAGTTTGACTTCTTGGGCCTTAGAACGCTCACCATTATAAAATGGGCGCTTGACCCACTTAATGAGGCTCGTGCTAAAAAAGGCTTAGATCCAATCGCTATCGAATCCATTCCTTTGGAAGACAAAGCGTCTTTTGACATGCTCAAGCGCAGCGAAACAACAGCGGTATTCCAGCTTGAGTCACGTGGTATGAAAGAGCTTATTAGCCGACTTTTACCCGATTGTTTTGAAGATATTATCGCACTGGTAGCTTTATTTAGGCCGGGACCATTGCAGTCGGGCATGGTTGACAACTTTATCGACCGTAAGCACGGCCGTGAAGAAGTGTCATACCCTGATAGTCAATGGCAACATGAATCGTTACAAGAAGTATTGGAACCGACATACGGTATTATCTTGTATCAAGAGCAGGTAATGCAGATTGCGCAGGTACTTTCTGGCTATACGCTGGGTGGTGCCGATATGTTACGTCGTGCAATGGGTAAGAAGAAACCTGAAGAAATGGCGAAGCAGCGTTCAACCTTTGAAGAAGGCGCCATTAATAACGGTGTTGATGGCGAACTCGCCATGAAAATCTTCGATTTGGTAGAAAAGTTCGCAGGTTATGGATTTAATAAATCTCACTCTGCTGCATACGCATTAGTTTCTTATCAAACACTTTGGATGAAGTGCCATCATCCCGCGTATTTCATGGCTGCTGTAATGTCGGCCGATATGGATAATACCGACAAGATTGTAACACTCGTTGATGAGTGTGAACGTATGAAACTTGTGCTTCATCCACCCGACGTAAACTCTGGTGAATATAAATTTAGTGTCAATGACGATGAAGAAATTGTCTATGGTATTGGAGCCATTAAAGGGGTTGGTGAAGGTCCTGTTGAAGCTATTTTAGAAGCGCGTGAACAAGGTGGGCCCTTCAAAGATCTGTTTGATTTTTGTGGTCGTGTTGATACGAAAAAAATCAATAAGCGTATTTTTGAAAAACTGATTAAAGCAGGTGCGCTTGATAAACTTGGACCACATCGCGCGTCGATGATGGCGTCACTGCCTGAAGCGGTGAAAGCGTCGGAGCAACACGCAAAAGATCGCGCCGTAGGCCAACATGACTTGTTTGGTCTACTTGCCAGCCATGATGAAGACGTGACTCATGATTTTGCTGATGTTATGCCATGGCCTGATAAAATTTGGTTAGAAGGTGAGCGTGAAACACTTGGTTTATATCTAACTGGCCATCCGATAAATCAGTATTTGTCGGAGCTCAAACATTATACTAAGTGCCGTTTAAAAGACATCGTCCCCACTGAGCGTGGACAAGTTGTTAAAGCCGCAGGATTAGTGATTGCATCACGCGTCATGATCACAAAGCGTGGCTCAAAAATGGGCATCATGACCATTGATGACAAAAGTGGTCGACTTGAGGCGATGTTATATAGTGAAACGTTAGAAAAGTATCAAGATTTACTCCAAAAAGACAAAATATTAGTGCTAGAAGGAGAGGTCAGCTTTGATGATTTTTCTGGGGGTAATAGAATGTCGGTCAAAGAAGTCTACGATGTTGCAAATGCCCGTGAACGCTTTGCAACTGCGTTAGAATTGAAGGTTGAACAACAGCAAATCGACAAGCACTTTTTCACACGATTTAATCAAGCATTAGCACCGTTTCAATATGGCGCCTTGCCGGTTAATATTTTTTATTCCCGTGCTGAGGCAACTGCCAAGCTCGAATTGGGCATTCAATGGCGAGTGACGCCAGATGATGAGCTGTTAGATAATCTGCGAATGTTGTTAGGAAAACGGCATGTGCGGTTAAAGTTCTAGAGACTTCAAGCTATTGTAATAATTTAAGTAACTTAGGCTATAATGCAAACAACCGTGTTGTTACTCGCTTAAGATTACGCCACATTTTAAAGAGATGAACTAATGAGTCAGAATTTTTTAGAGTTTGAAAAACCAATTGCAGAATTACATGCACAAATTGATGAATTGCGAAATGTGAGTAGTAATAGCTCACTTAATATCGATCTTGCGCAAGAAATTCAAACGCTTGAAGAAAAAAGTGTCTCAATGGCACAGAAAATTTTTTCTGATCTTGGTCCGTGGCAAGTTAGCCAAATCGCTCGTCATCCTGAGCGTCCTTACACTTATGATTATATTGATCGAGTATTTGATGATTTCGATGAAATTTGCGGTGACCGTGCCTATGCCGATGACAAAGCTATTATCGGTGGCACAGCACGATTAAACGGTACGCCAGTAATGGTTATTGGTCACCAAAAGGGGCGTAGTACTAAAGAGAAAGTTAAACGTAATTTTGGTATGCCACGTCCAGAAGGTTACCGTAAAGCGTTGCGTTTAATGGAAATGGCTGAGCGTTTTAATATGCCAATCGTTACATTAATCGATACTCCAGGAGCTTATCCAGGTGTTGGCGCTGAAGAGCGCGGTCAATCAGAAGCAATCGCACGTAACCTAAAAGTAATGGCAGGTTTAAAAGTACCAGTGGTATGTACTGTTATCGGTGAAGGAGGCTCTGGTGGCGCATTAGCTATTGGTGTCGGTGATACGGTTAATATGCTGCAATACAGCACTTATTCTGTTATTTCTCCAGAAGGTTGTGCATCTATTTTATGGAAGAGTGCTGAAAAAGCGTCATTAGCAGCAGAAGCGATGGGTATCACTTCTGATCGCCTACTCGGATTAGAACTAATTGATAATATCATTGAAGAACCATTAGGCGGCGCTCATCGTGATTTCGATGCGATGGCCAACAATATTAAAACAACCTTAGTTGATCAAATTGCCGTGTTAAAAGCATTAGACGTTGATACTATGTTAAACAACCGCTACAAGCGTTTGATGTCTTTCGGTTACTGCTAATCTGTTTGATTGGATAGGTTAAAATGCCGTTTAGGGAAACCTAAACGGCATTTTTGTTTTCTAGAGCGACCGTCACTTGTATACTCACGTTATCATTTAATTAATATTGCTAATCATGAGTTTAGTTTTAGCCGTAAATCAGTTTATTGAACAGCATCAATTGCTAAAGCGCCGTTTTATTGTTGGGCTCAGTGGTGGAATTGATTCTGTTGTATTGCTTGATGCATTAGTGAAGTCACCGCTGAAAACAGCCCAAATTATAGCGGTACATGTTAATCATGGGTTGAGTACTAATGCCAACCACTGGCAGAGATTTTGTCAGCAGCGCTGTGCTGAATTAGGTATTGAATATCATTGTGAACAAGTTAGTGTTGAACGGTCAAAACTCGGTATTGAAGGTGAAGCGAGATTACAACGATACCAAGCGCTAGAAAAGCACATGTCTGAGGGCAGTGTATTAGTGACAGCGCAACATCTTGACGATCAAACTGAAACGTTAATGCTAGCACTAAAACGCGGCAGTGGCGTTTTGGGACTCGCATCCATGGCACCATGCATTGAATTTAAGCGTGGTTTACATGCTCGGCCATTATTAAATGTTACGCGCCGCGAAATAGAGCGGTGGGCGTCAAAAAATAAGTTGAAGTGGATTGAGGATGAGAGTAATCAAGATCCTAGCTTTGACCGCAACTATTTACGTCATCACGTTATCAATGCATTAAATGAGCGCTGGCCGAGTTTTAGCAAAAATGTCGCAAGAAGCGCTGCTTTATGTCAAGAAGCCGTGAGCTTGGCCGATGATGTTGCCCAAGATGATCTTTCTCAACAATCTTCACCTGTTGAACAACTTGAGCTGGCCATTCTCAATCCTTTGTCAAAGGCGCGTCAAAATAACCTTCTGCGTTATTGGTTGCGACTAAATGAAGTTTTGTTACCTTCGTCAAAACAGCTTGCTGAAATAATTCAGCAAGCTAATAGTGCAGATGATAGCGCAATGAAAGTTATTCTCGGTGATAAATCAATTCGACGATTTCAACAGCGTTTATATAGTGTTAGTGATAGCCTTAAAGAGCCGCAGCAATCGATTTTAATTGATGATATTTCTAACACTATGTCTTATGACTCACCGTTAGGTATTGTAAAATTTAACGCCGTTTGTGGCACAGAGTCAGTTTCGATAAATAGACCTGCTCAAGGTAGCAAAGTGACTATTGAGTTTGCATTACCTGGTTCAACCAAAGCATGGCCAAGTACAAGAAATAAACGTCGAAATTTAAAGAAATTGTGGCAAGAATTTAGTATACCGCCGTGGGAAAGACCCCATGTACCATGTTTATGTGTCGATGGACAGTTAGTTGCTGTTATTGGTTATTGGGCTGAAACGGGTTGGGACTGTAATCAAGACGATGAGAATAGAGTGACTGATATGTTAACGATAGGTTGGCATAAGCATTGAAGCCTATGCCACCAGCGCTGAAATTACTCGCTTAAACAATGGAAGTTGTTTTTGCCATGATCTTTAGCATGATAAAGTGCTTTGTCTGCACGTTCGATGATTGCAGCGCTACTATCGCCACTCTTCCAATTTGTAAAACCGATTGATGTAGTCACCTGATGTCTCACCATCAGTTTGTCTTGGCAAACCATATCAATGATGCGCTGTGCGACTAATGAAGGGTTTAATGAATCGCTATGGGCAAGTAATAGTACAAATTCATCGCCGCCAAACCTAAACACATAGTCATTGCTGCGCAGTGCTTCTCGCAGAATTTTCGAAAATTGTTTTAACACACGATCGCCTTCGGTATGACCATGTTGGTCGTTAACCTGCTTAAAGTTATCGAGATCAAGTATTAATAGGCTAAACGGTCGATTTTCACGCTGTGCTGTAGCTTTCATACAACTGAGTGTTTCGTCAAAATAGCTGCGATTACCAAGGCCAGTTAAATGGTCTCGCAAACTCAGTCGACGGTTATGCTCAAAAATTAACACGTTATTGAGAGGTTGTAGAAGTTGTTGTTCTAAAGAGGCAATCAACTGCCGCTGCGGCTGAGCAAGCGGCTTTGTTGATAAATAACGAATAGTACCTAATGACTTATCGTGTAAATACAAATTGCTACTTAAGACACAACAGCTTCCTTGAGAGTATTTAGGCTGGAATATTTGATCATTATATTCAAATTCTAAACCTGTAATACGGATACGTAAGCTCACCTCTCGAGCATAGATTGCCAATAGAGGCTGAAGCTCAATAGCAACACTAAGCTTTTGTAAAAAATCGAGTTTGTCTAATGCTCTACGAATAGGTGTATTAGTATTTTCACCTAACTCTTTGGCAATTGAAGTAAATTCAATGCTTTCTAATTCATTGATAGGTAAGTTTAGACGTTGCATTTTAATTCTCACTTTGTTGTGTGATAACCGGCACGACATCCTTGCTCGGGATACTGTTTCGCTGTTCAAAAAATTGACACTTCGTTAATTACTAATGATAAAAGCAAGAGTTATGCCAAAGAAATAAAGAATTTGTGCTGAATTAAATAGTGCTTTTAAAATAGCCAGTTATTACGCTAAAGTAAGAGTTCGAGTTTAAGGACTGTGACAAGGAAATAAACATCTATGCTGTCAGTATTGATTTCATTACTGCTCGTTATTTTAGTGCTGCTGTCGTTTCGACGCCTAAAAATACCACCTGTTCTGGGCTATTTAGTAACCGGTATTCTGGTGGGACCGAGTGTATTTGAATTACTGGCAGACTCAGAACAAATGCATTTCTTGGCAGAGCTTGGTGTTGTGTTTCTTTTATTTTCACTTGGCCTCGAGTTCTCACTTCCCAAATTGATGTCGATGAAAGGGTTAGTGTTTGGGTTAGGTAGTGCGCAATTGGCCATTACCACATCCATTGTGGCTGGCGTTTGTTTAAGTGTCGGGCTGGATATTGAGCAGGCATTAATTGTGGGGGTTGTGATTGCCTTGTCATCGACGGCGATTGTGATTAAGCAGTTATCTGAAATGCGACAAACGAACAGCGGCAGCGGTCAGATGGCGATTTCTGTATTGCTATTTCAAGACATCGCTGTCGTGCCCGTTCTTATTTTGATTCCTATGCTAGGAACGGATTCTGATTTTGGTTTATCGCTGTTACTGGCGCTGGGTAAAGGCGTTGGCGCGTTTATTATCATCTTCCTTGCTGGGAAATTAATATTACCTAAGTTATTTGATGAGATAGCAAGAGCCCGCTCAGATGAGCTTTTTGTGTTAACAGCGATAATGGTGGTGGTGTTTACAGGAGCCTTAACTTACTCGCTTGGTTTATCTGCGGCGTTAGGCGCATTTTTATCGGGTATGATGCTCGGAGAGAGTAAATATCGTCATCAATTAGACGCTGATATTCGTCCATTTAAAGATATTTTAATGGGACTGTTTTTCGTCTCCATCGGCATGATGCTAAATTTATCTTTATTAGTTGAACAATGGTCATTGCTATTGATTTGCCTGCCATTACTGATTTTGGCTAAGTCAGCGATTGTCGCACTCATATACTTTAATCGCCGAGCCAAGCGGCGTAGTGCTCTAAAAAGTGGCTTTTATTTAGCACAAGTTGGTGAGTTTGGATTTGTGGTATTAGCGCTGGCCCAAAAGAATGCCTTGCTATCTGAGACCACCGTATCACTGATCATTGCTTTAGGTGTGTTAAGTATGGCGATGACCCCCATATTAATGCATAAAGCTGACGCCTTAGCCAAGCATGTCATTAAGTCACATGAGCTTTTAGATAAGCCATTGCCGACACCAATAACTTGTGAATTAATGAAAGATCATGTCGTTATTTGTGGTTTTGGCCGTGTTGGTCAAACCATTGCGCGATTTTTGAAAAAGGAAGCAATTACTTACATTGCAATGGATCAAGATCCGGTACGTATTCAAGAAGCAATCGTTGGTGGTGAAAAAGTGCTATTTGGTGACTCGCGTCATCGTGATATCTTAAAAAACTGTCATGTAGACAAGGCAAAATTAGTCGTCATTACTTTCGATGACAATCATTCGGTTTTACAAGTATTAAGTGCCTGTAAAGAGATGGGACAAGACATAGAAGTGATGATCAGAACCCGTGATGATACTGATATGCGCAAACTTAAAGAAGCTGGGGCGCAAACTGTCGTTCCTGAAGCTTTAGAAGGCAGTTTGATGTTGGTTTCGCAGGTGTTGTTTTTATCAGGCGTGCCAATGAGTCGCGTTTTAAAGCGCATTCAAATAGAACGAAAAAATCAATATAAGTTTATGCACGGCTATTTTCACGGTGATGAATCTTCTCACAATATGGAGCTTGATTTGGAGCAACTACATGCCGTAGCATTGCCATTAGATGCATACGTAATTGGTCAAAGTGTTGGTGATTTACCATTAGAACGATTACGAATTACATTACGTGGTATTCGCCGTAATCATGAAGAGATTAGTGAGCCAGATAGTGACTTCGTGATAAATGAAGATGATGTACTTGTATTATGCGGAAAGCCACGCCGAGTCGAGCGCGCTGAACGATATTTATTAAATGGCGGTTAACGCTTTCTTAAATCATAATGTGCATGTTTTTGACGAATCTTAGTTTGGTTAATGTCTAAAAAGGCTCTTAATTCTCGCTGTTGGGCTATACCATCATTAAAACCTGCATCAATTAATTCTTTACAATATTCTTGTTCAAATAATAGATAGCTTATTAAACTTGATTCACTCTCTCGGGTAACACCAATGGTTGCCATTAGCCGCCTAATAGCCCAAGGAACTTCGTCAAAGTGCCGATGTGCTATTTTATTAATGTCTATGCTTGGATTAATCACTAAGGTCTCTATTTTCCGTAGATCATGTTGTTCAAGTGTATTCTTTGGAATGAGATCTAGCGTTGCATTCACGCGATTAGCTCGCTCAATATCAGAATCGAGCGTATCACTAAATACACTATCAAGCAGATGGCCTGCAATTGATGAAGCACTTGGGTGTTTCATTACACCATGTTCTGGCTTGTCATGTGGGGAATCTAATCCAATACATAATACTTTTTCTGCGCCCAGATGAATTGCTGGACTAAGTGGTGAAAGTTGATGAATAGAGCCGTCACCGTAAAATGACTGACGCACCTCTACCGCCGGAAACAATAATGGTAACGCGGACGAAGCCATCAAATGGTCTGCGTGAAGTACGCCACGTAAACTTTCTCGCTTTGAGCGCTTCCAATCTTCAATTGACGGATGACCTTGGTAAAAAGAAACGGAATTACCGGTCTCATAACTTGATGCTGTTACAGCTAGCGCATGGAGATAACCATTGGCAATATTGCGCTCTAATCGCTCAAAAGGCACCATTTGATTAATAAGCTTACGTAGTGGTGAGTTATCGAGTAGTGAAGTAGGGCGGTTGCGATATAAATCACTGCGCATCCATTTGGTCAGGTTATTAAACATATGATGAGACACATGACTGATATCGCTGCGATAAATGGCGTTAGTACGCATATTGCGCCAAATCCAGTCTAACTTTTTTACACCTAGATGAAAGCTTGAGGCATAACAACCGAGTGCTGTGCTGTTAATTGCACCGGCTGAGGTGCCACAAAGAATTGGAAAAGGAATGCTGTGGTTGCGAGGATAAAAAGTTGCAATCGCTTTTAATACGCCAACTTGATAGGCACCACGTGCGCCGCCACCGCTTAACAGCAGGCCTATTTTATATCGGCTATTGTGTTGAGATTTATGAGTTGCGTTCATGGTTATCAATGTCCAAAAGAGATACCTTTAGCAATTTATCAAAAAATTATTATAAATAATAATGATTTATTGATGAAAACAGGTTTTAATTTATATCTCTTTAGTCAGGGCTTGATAAGAATATTATGATATTTGCTCGAAATTCATTAATGGCTTTAATTATTGGCACAGTCACCGATAATAAACCACATCGTCATTATGCAATTCAATTAACAATAGCTTTAGAAGGTGATTTTTTTGTTAATGGAAATAAAGTAGACACTGGGTTTCACTTGCAGCCGGTACTTCAGTCACATCAAATCTCTGCCACTGACGATGTTGTTGTTTTATTAGTCAATCCAGCTACTTCTTTTGGTGATTGGTTGACACATGTTACAAATGACTTAAAACAATGTTGTCTAGTGATTGCTAGCCTAGTTAAATCAGGCGTTAAAACAAAAGAATCCGCTAATAAGATACTTCTGGCCGTCGAACAATTCACCGAGCAATATATCGAGCGTTATGTGGCGACGTTAGCACCCACTAGGCAAGAGCAACGTATTAATCGAGCGCTGGTGATATTGGAAGAGAATTCGCAGGCAATAACACCAGCTCATGATATCGCTAATCGGGTTGGTTTATCGACCAGCCGATTTCTACATCTGTTTAAGCAGCATACGCAGATCACCTATCGTCGCCTTCAACTATGGCTTAAATTAATGGCATCAATCGATAAGCTACTTACAGAGCGCTCAATTACCGATGTTGCTTACTGTTACGGCTTTTCAGACAGCGCTCACTATAGCAGAACATTTAAAGAGTGTTTTGGTTTTAGTCCTAAGGTATTTAAGACAATGTATATTCAAAAGAATTAGCTTTATAATTCGGTTTTGGAACTGGACAACGCTATGAACCCTGCATCACCAATTATTATTGTGAGCGACATCTTCGGACATAATGATTACTTAACTCAATTCATTGCAGATTGTAAATTGTCTTCTGTAGCGAATGTTATTGATCCCTACAGCGGGCGCTCTCTTCAATTTGACGGACAAGTGGATGCATATGATTGTTTTACCCGCCATGGTGGACTTGATGCATTGACACGCAAAGTTAAACAAGTTGTTTCTACATTAACACAGCCGTGCTTTCTAATTGGATTCAGCGCTGGGGCCAGTGCTGTTTGGCGTGTGTTAGCCGACAACGATTGTGCTGATATGATCGAAGGTGGATTGTGTTTTTATCCGGGACAAATTAGACATCATTTAACATTAGCGCCGTTATCTCCAGTTGAATTGATCTTCCCCAGCCATGAAACGCATTTTGAGCTACAGCCTGTCATCGAATCAGTTCGATTATTGCCTAATACGCAATGTCAACAACTAGACGTGCAACACGGATTTATGAATCGACAGCTAGTGGCGTTTGATGAAGGCAATTATAACGAGCTCTGTCAGAATTTATCACAAAAAAAAGGTAGCGATTAAGCTACCTTTGTATCATATCGATTTAGCATTTAAGACAGTTCTTTTTTAATAAAATCAACTATTTCAGCTACTGGGACTTCTTGCTTGTCGCCGCCGCGACGAGATTTATACTCAAATACACCATTATCTAGACTCTTTTGTCCGATGACGATGGTATGAGGAATACCGACGAGTTCCATATCGGCAAACATAACGCCTGCACGCTCTTTACGATCGTCAAACAATACTTCAATGCCAGCGTCTTGTAGTTGGGTGTAAAGTGTTTGAGCAGCCTCAGCAATAGTCTCTGATTTGTGCATATTCATTGGCACGATAACAACTTTAAATGGCGCTATTTGTTGTGGCCACATAATGCCGTACTTATCATGATTTTGTTCGATGGCTGCAGCAACGATACGTGATACGCCAACACCATAGCAACCCATATTCAGTGTTTGTTGTTTACCTTGCTCGTTTAATACGCCTGCGCCCATAGCATCGGCATACTTGTCACCTAATTGGAAGATATGACCAACTTCGATACCACGTGCAATCTCTAGTTTACCTTGACCACATGGGCTAGGATCGCCAACTTCTACGTTGCGCAAATCAACGATATTAGTGTCTGCCAGTTCAACATCACGTTGCCAGTTTGCGCCAGTGTAGTGAACACCATTTTCATTGGCGCCACATACAAAATCGCTTAGGTGAGCGGCTGCGCGATCAACAAATACTGGAATAGCTAAACCAATAGGGCCAATCGAACCAGGGCTGGCTTTAGCGGCTTCTTTTACTTGCTCATCCGTTGCAAATTCAAATGGTACGGCAATACCGTCCACTTTTTCAGCTTTAACATCATTAAGTTCATGATCGCCACGTAGCACAACAGCAATGACAGGTGCTTCTTCAGTGTCACCTTTAACCAACAGGGTTTTCACTGACGTAGTCGCATCAATGTTTAATAATTTTGCGACTTCATCGATAGTACGTGCATTCGGTGTATCGACTTTGGTTAATTCTTGAGTTGGCGTAGGACGCTCACCTTGTGGGG
The DNA here is from genome assembly GCA_001874365.1 of Gammaproteobacteria bacterium MedPE. GTDB lineage: Bacteria > Pseudomonadota > Gammaproteobacteria > Enterobacterales > Psychrobiaceae > Psychrobium. The sequence goes on from MPDF01000009.1 coordinate 42,364, forward strand.
CTAATGCTTCCGCTTTCTCGATATTCGCGGCATAGTCAGAACCATCGCTAAATACGATAGCGTCTTCGCCTGATTCTGCTAATACATGGAATTCGTGTGACAATGCGCCGCCGATGCTACCACTATCCGCTAATACTGGACGATACTCTAGACCTAGGCGATCAAAGATGCGGCAATACGCGTCAAACATCACACGGTAAGTTTTTTCCATACACTCGTCTGATAAATGGAACGAGTAGGCATCTTTCATCAAAAACTCACGTGAGCGCATTACACCAAAACGTGGACGGACTTCGTCACGGAATTTTGTTTGAATTTGGAATAAGTTCATTGGCAGCTGCTTGTAACTTTTCAGCTGGTTTCGCACCATATCAGTGATAACTTCTTCATGCGTTGGGCCGAGTACGAAAGGACGCTCATGACGATCTTTAATACGTAACAACTCAGGACCAAACTGTTCTATACGACCTGTTTCTGCCCATAGATCAGCTGGCTGAACCATTGGCATTAAAACTTCGACGCTGCCAGCACGTTCCATTTCTTCACGAACGATGTTTTCTACTTTCTTCATCACTCGTAAACCCGAGGGCAACCAAGTATATAATCCTGAGGCTAAGCGACGAACCATGCCGGCGCGGATCATAAGTTGATGACTAACAATTTCTGCATCATTTGGTGTTTCTTTTTGAGTGGCTAATAAGTAGCTGGTAGTACGCATTGTGAATGCCTTTAAAAAGTTATAGAACGAAAATTAAAGGCGGATTGTAGCAGGTGTAACCCTAGCTGTAACTAGATAGGGTGAATATTTGTTACAAGTATGCAGTCGTCGATAACTTGCCAGTGCACATCGAAATTATAGAGCTCGACGCGATACACTTTATCGTCAGCTTTTTGTTGCTTATAAGCAGGGCGAGGGTCTTGTGCCAAGATTTGCTGAATCAAGGATTCAAACTCGTTGGGAACATTATGTTCACTAATAAAGTGGGCCGCTGACTTAGAAAAATTGACTGTCTTAAGTGATGGCGCGTCTGGCGCAAATCCACAATCAGCATCGATGACATCGGAATAGCTGATGTAGGGCTTTATATCATAAATCGGTGTGCCATCAAGTAAATCAATACCACTGACTTCTATGCTTGCCGTATTGCCTTTGATAATGACACCTTCAAACTTAACCGCTGATAGCCCTAAGCCGTTTGGTCTAAACGTTGAGCGTGTCGCCAATACACCGGTTTTTTTATTGCCACCGAGCCGTGGCGGACGCACTAATGGTTGCCACCCTTTGTCATTATTCTCATGAAAGCCAAAGACCAGCCATAAATGTGAAAACGTATCGAGGTCCCGCACCATATCTGGTGAATTATACCCTTCATTTAATTGAATGATTCCTTTTGCAGCTGGTGCAAGTCTTGGTTGACGAGGAATTGAAAACTTTTGCTTAAACGGTGAAGAAAGTACACCAATAGGTTCGATAGTTGTTTTATTTAGCATGTGAAATTCATTTTATAAGGCACAAAAAAGGGTAAGCAAGCTTACCCTTTTTAAATATCCGTTAGTTTAGCAATTAAACTACAGTGATGTTCTCAGCTTGAGGACCTTTTTGACCTTGAGTTACAGTGAACTCAACTTTTTGGCCTTCAGCAAGAGTTTTGAAACCGTTGCCGTTGATTGCGCTGAAGTGTGCGAACACATCTGGACCTGATTCTTGTGAAATGAAGCCGAAGCCTTTAGATTCGTTGAACCATTTAACGGTACCAGTAGTAGTAGACATAGTTATATCCTATAAAATTCATTAGTAATTATTGCCAAACATTTTGGCTTAGCGTTGTAAGTTTTGCTATTACTTATGAGAAACAAGGCGAGGTCTTAACCAAAGGTTGAACATCGAAATTGAGCATAAATATCAGAAATTACTTGCAAGCTCGAATCATTATATAGCGGAATATAGGTGAGTCAATTGTTATCGGAATAAAATCTGCTCTTTTTTTAACCTTGGCTTAACATGACACTTTTGTGTCATAAAAAAGCCACTAAATGCTTGTTAAAGAGCAATATAGTGGCTTTATTGTTAACTAGTTTTTCGGGCTAGTTTTTACTTTATTGCAACTTTTTGCTGATATTTTTCGTAAAGTTGGCGATGACGATTATTTAGATCAACACGACGGCCATCTATAAACATCTGCTGAACGCGGTGCGTTTGATAATCCATCACATCACCATTGGTAATGATTAAAGACGCAGATTTACCAACATCTAACGAGCCTAGTTGCTTGTCGACACCCAGTAATTTAGCTGGGGTTAGGGTTATCGCTTCTAGTGCTGCTTTTTTCCCTAATCCATATTTAGCTGCCATACCTGCGGCAAATGCTAATGAGCGACTGTCCCAAGCACTTTCATAACCAATAACAACGGTCACGCCCGCATCTTTCAGTTGACTTGGTGTTTTGAATGCTTGATCGATATCTTCATCGCCACGCGCCGGTATACCAAACGCATGCGTATAGATCACAGGGACGTTCTGCGCAGCAATTTGTTCTTTGGCAATCCATGCATCACGGCCGCCAACAATAACCATGTTCATGTCATGTGTGCGGTTAAAGCGCAGGGCTTGCTCAATTTCGTTAATTGCATCGGCGTGAACAAAGAGTGTTTTTTCTTTGCTCCACAAGCCAAGCATGGCGTGCCAGCGGATATCTTGCTCTATTGTTTTGTCTGCGTTGTAGGCTGTTGCATAACGCTTCGATTGAGCAAAGTAATCCTGTAAACGATCTAGACGCTTTTGATAGGCTTTCAGTGCTTTTGGCATGCGTTTTTTTGAAACCCAATAACCCGGTTTCGATGGCCAGAACAAGTGAACACCGACAGCCGATTTAATTAAGCCATCATCGATGTTCCACGCATCTAAATTAATCACAGAAGATTGTCCGCCTAGCATGTAACCGCTTGGTGTCACTTGCACGTGAGTAATGCCGTTAGCACGAATAGTTGGAATAATCTCAGAATCTGGGTTGTAGGCGACATGTGCCAATAAATGTGGATTATCTTCACCTACTTCGGTGATATCAACGGTTGCCCGTACTGATTCAATTTCACGTAAACCAAGTTGACTCACTGTGGAGATTAGCCCAGGGTAGACATGCTTGCCCTGACCATCAATCACTTGCGTGTTTGACGGTTGAGACAACTGTTTACCAATAGCTGCTATCTTACCGTCTTTAAGTAAAATATCGCTGTTATTAAGAACGCCGTTGCTGACAGTATGTAACGTAGCGCCTTTAATGAGGATTGGAGCACTTTGTTTTTTACCTGGCACCATGTCATGGCTCATAGCGCTACTCATACTTAAAGCACAGGTGATGCCTAGCATCCATTGTTGTAATGTTGAAATTCTAGCTGTCATGATTAGTGTACTCCATGATCGATGTGTTGTTGCCAAGTGTCATGCTGATCATCACAATGCCAAACAGGTTGAATCATTTTCTCGCTTGCACTGAGTGCCGTTGAGCTTACTTTGGGTGATTTATCGCCAATTAATTTATTGATTAACTGAGATTTTTCAACACGCTGTGCTTTTCGAGCGGTCATATCTGTCGCTAAGTCGAAGTATTGACGACCGTCAATCCAAGTCTGCTCTGCGCGGGCGTAAACTGACAATGGGTTGTGATCCCAGATCACGAAATCAGCTTGTTTGCCCGTTTTAATGCTGCCAGTGCGATTATCGATTTTTAGCTGTTTTGCTGGATTAATGGTCACCATCTTCCATGCATCTTCTTGTGACATATCACAATAAGTAATCGATTTTGCGGCTTCCTGATTCAAACGGCGTTGTAGATCAGGACTGTCAGAGTTGATACTGGTTAAAACACCACGTTGATTCATCAAACAGGCATTTTGAGGAATAGCGTCATAAACTTCGAATTTGTATCCCCACCAATCGGCAAATGTAGAGCCACCAGCACCGTGTTTAGCCATTTCGTCGGCAAGTTTGTAGCCTTCTAGAATATGAGTAAAGGTGGTTACTGTGAAATCAAATTGCTCTGCTAATCGCAAGAACATTAAAATCTCAGATTGAACATAGGAATGAATGTGTACGTGACGTTGTGACTTTAAGATTTCATCAAGGGTTTCAAGGCGATAATCTTTACGAATAGGCGCTGTTTTACGTTTTTCACTACGACTCAATTCAGCGTAAGCTTTTTGCGCTGCCTTGTATTCTTTTGTACGTACAAAGGCATCTTTCATAACCGCTTCAACACCCATACGAGTTTGAGGGTAACGAGTACGATAATCAGAACCCCAGTTACTTTGTTTAACGTTTTCACCTAACGCGAACTTGATAGAACCAGGCACATTTTTCATTTTCATGTTTTGCGCTGATTCGCCCCATTTCAGTTGGATAATTTGCGCTTGTCCACCAATAGGGTTTGCGCTGCCGTGTAGCAATTGAGCTGTTGTTGTACCACCAGCCAGTGAACGATAAATCTGAATATCATCAGGGTTTACAACGTCACCAATGCGCACTTCGGCGGTAATCGCTTCCGTTCCCTCGTTAACACCACGAGAGATAGCAATGTGTGAATGTTCGTCAACGATGCCGGCAGTAATATGTTTACCTGTTGCATCAATAGCTTGATAACCTGAAGGGGTACGTAGATTTTTTCCTATTTTTACAAATTTACCGTTGGCAACTATAACATCGGTATTGTCAAGAATTCCAGCATCTTCTGATGTCCAAACCGTTGCGTTTTTCAAGTGTAACTTCTGTGATTTTGGCAATGTTGCTTGACCAAATGCACGATTAGGCCAAGTTAACTTGCCAACATATTCAATTGAATCGTCTGCTGATGTCTCGGTTGCTTTAGCGTCTTTAGCTACCTTGTTAGCGGTTACTAGCATTGATTGTTGTTGGCTATCAATTTGACGGCCTTCAAGGGCATTTTGTTGATCGCCTTGCCATAAACGGTAACGAATAGCTTGGTCATTTTCTGTCACCACAAAACTAACACTATCGCTTGTTTTTTCAACATTACTGGTTTTTAGCGTCTTGTCACCTTGTTTAATGGTCACCTTCGCTTTTTTACCGGCTAAATCGATAGATACAGACAGTGCTTCATCACTATGGTGACTATTAAGTGAGTAATCGCCACTCATCGCTAAGTGTGTTGGGTTTACAAACTGGTGTTCTTGGCCTTGCGTCCAAACCGATACGATATCGCCATTTTTAAAGATATCACCTTTCGTGATGACAAAATCTGCGTTGTAACCGGCTTTTAATTGTCCTGCCTCATTGGCAATACCCGCTATTTGAGCTGGGTTAGTTGTCAACGCCGCTAATGCCGCTTTTTCGCTTAAACCATGTTTTACAGCGGTGCGAAGGTTTGTGAGGAAGTCATTGCCTTTTGTGCCGTGACTAGTAATTGCTAGCGTAAGCTTTGAATCTTCAAGCGTCGCAAGGTTACCAGGGTTACGTTCCCAATGGCGCAAGTCCGCTAGAGAGATATCATGCCCTTGGGTGGTACCAAGTGTCGGCTTTTCTGCAAATGTTAGTGGCATCACTAGGTTTGCGTTAAGCTGACCAATTTCATCTAAACGCGCGTATTCAAAACCACTACCTAAGAATGTTGCTTTGATATCAAAGTTCTTTAAGAGCTTAGCTGCACGTAGTAGCGATTGTTCACTTTGACTACTAAAGAAGACACCTTGCTTTTCAATGTTGCTAATCGCCTGTAAGGCCGCGTTATATTCAATGTTATCGCCAGCGAAGGTAACTGATTTACCTTGGCTTTTTTGGTACCAATTAGCGTCTGAAAATGTTTGACGTAATAGCGCGATACTGCCCATCAATGAGCTTGGGTAGTTTTGTGCTGAGCTACCTTTATTAAATGACGCAAAGTGTTGTGCGTTGGCGTTGTAAACTAGTTCGTTAGCAATGCCGTCAGCTAAGCTCACTGTAACGCCGCGTCCTTGTAAAATACCGTCATGTTTTGCTGTTTGAACGGCGGTAAATCCATTTTTTAGATACTTTTGAGCTGCTTTTTGATCTGGGGCAAAATGATCGCTCCAATTCATTTGCGCATGGATAGCGCCGTTGGCAGCGTTGCCGCCTATGCGGTCAATACGATATACCGGACCTCGTGTTTTAGACGATGGATAGCTAAAATCAATGCCATATTCTGAGTAAACGTCAATGAAACCTGGGTAAATAGTTAACCCTTTGGCATCAACAACACTGGCTCCTTTAGGGAGTTTTCCATTTTTACTAACAGACTTAATGTGTCCGTTTTCAATAACTAATGTGGCGTTAGTGAGTTTTACATTAGGTGATGTGTAAATAGTGGCGTTGGTAAACGCCATTAAGTCTGGCGTTTTATGGTGCATGCCAAGCACAGGAGAGGTTTGGTCAGCCAAGACACTTTGGCTTGCAAGTCCTGCGATAATGGCACTGCTGAGTGCTTTTTTTATCATAATTATCTCTTGTCATTATTGTTTTAAACAGTGAGCATAAAACTGTTGACGATACTTTAAATTATGAGGCGCTTCGTGTCATATAAAACAGGCGGTTAATGTTTTTCAAGTGTAAGTAAATGTAACATTTTATAACGTGACTTCGCCCGAATTGAGCAGTAGAGTAAGCGTCATTAATGTTTAAGCGAGATAACCTTCTGCAATGCCTCATTTTATTATTGAACATGCTGCCTCAATCAACAGTCATCAATTATTAACAAGCGTTCGAGAGACGGCTGTTAATTCTCAGTTATTTGCAGGCCCAGATATCCAAGTTCGCGCCATCGAATATTCTGATTTTCAACCCGCACTCTTTGTTCATATACAAGCGAGAATTTGGCAGGGCAGATCCCCTGACCAAAAGCGTGTGTTGTCTGATTTAGTTGGAGAATCAGTAAAAGCTATTGTTGGTAGCGATGTCACCGTGAGTGTTGACATCATTGATATGGATAAAGCCTGCTATTTTAAGCGTTAAAATGAGAAAATAATGAATACTGGAAGCTGTCTGTGTGGCGAAATACAATTTAAAGTTAGCGCAACACCTCAAAAAGTGTCGCATTGCCATTGTTTTATGTGTCAAAAACAGCATGGCGCTGCTTTCGCAACTTATGCGCGTTTTAAGCGAGTAGATATTACCTATTTAAGTGGTATTGAATCATTACGAACTTATCGTTCTAGCGCCGAAGTAGAACGGAAATTTTGTATGTTATGTGGCAGTAACATTGAGTGGGCAATGCCAGCGATCATGTCAGACTGCGTCGCAATAGCGCTCGCAAGTCTTGATGATCAAAGTTTTGTTGGTGAAATTAAAGTTTTACATCGTCAGTCTAGTGCGCAATGGCTTGATGCTTCCTGTGTGATAGAAGATGACTAACCACGCTAATTCAGTTGATATTAACCTAATGTTGATAAGTTAATTTATTGTTTAGCGCTAAGAATGAGTAACAATTAATTACGATGTTTATGGACAAAGCTGATAAACTGAGATAATGAATATTAAGGAGTTTATGATGAAAATTGCTATCGCCCCATTAATTGGGTTAGCGTTATTACTGACAGGATGTGAATCTACGCCGAATTATGATTACGATGATACCGTTAACTTTTCTCAGTTATCCACCTACGCATGGGTTGTCGAATCAAAACCTGTTGGCAGTGACAAAGAGTATTTTAATAGCGACATTAATAATAAGCGTATTGTTAACGCAATTGAAGCAAAATTAGCGGACAAAGGTTTACGTAAGGTTTCGCCGAGTGAAGCCTCTGTACTCGTTAATTACCATACAACAATTAGTAAGAAACGTGAACGAGACGTTGCAAATACTCATCCATTTTATTGGAGCTTTGGTCATGGTTATTATGGTTCTCGTTGGGGAGTTCATATGAACTTAAACAGCTTACAAAGAGAGTATAAAGAGGGGGCATTAGTGGTCGATTTTATTGCGCCTAACAAAGCATTAATCTGGCGTGGTTCGTATGATACACGATTAAGTCAAAAATCGACTCCAGAAAAACGCGCTGAAAAAGTGAATACTGCGGTTAATGAAATACTCGCTAACTTTCCACCACAATAAATGACTCAAATAGTTAAAAAAATCCCGCTCATTGAAGCGGGATTTTTTATGGATAAATTATGTCAAGATTAGTGACCGCAGCTTTCGCCTTCGCCGTGATCATGACCACAACCGCCTTCTTGATGAAGGTGACCATGTTCTAATTCTGTTGGAGTTGCGTCACGTAGTTCAACAATTTCAACTTCAAAGTGCAATGTTTGTCCAGCAAATGGGTGGTTACCGTCTACTGTAACGTGCTCGTCAGTCACTTCAATAACAGTCACAGGCATTGGACCTTGATCTGTATCAGCTGTGAATTGCATACCAGGTTGAGGGTCTAAACCTTCAAATGCTGCTGCTGGAACTTGTTGTTTACGCTCTTCAACGTATTCGCCATAACCATTCTCAGGCGTGATAGTGACGTCTAAACGATCGCCAGCTTGTTTGCCTTCTACGGCCGCTTCAAGACCTGGGATCATGGTGTTATGACCGTGCAAGTAGGACATAGGTACATCGCCAAATGAGTTTTCAATTTCTTGTTGCTGATCGTCTGTTAAACGATAGTGAAGGCTAACGACAATGTCTTTTTCGATATGCATAGTTTTACGCTCATTAATTAAAATTGTTTGCTAGTTTAACGTCTTGGTAAAGGCCTTTAAAGCTATTTGTGAAACAATCGCTTATCTTTGCGATATGGATAAACATCTGCGTAAATGCCTTGGCTGAAATTTTGCTGTAGTGTGCGCCAATAGTCAGCAGACAATAGTTCGGGATGTAACTTCATAAAACTTTGCTTTACACGTAATTGCCCAAACATAAAGTGCGCAAACTCTTCAGGAAAAACATCAAACTCACCGACATTATACCAAGGCTCACTGGCAATCATTTGTTCATAAGTTTCTGGTTTAGGAAGCGTTCTAAAATGACACTGATGCATATACCAAATTTCATCGTAATCATAAAAGATAACGCGTCCATGACGAGTAACCCCAAAATTCTTAAATAACATATCGCCAGGAAATATATTAGCAGCAGCTAATTGCTTTATTGCATTTCCATACTCATCAATCGCATTACTTACCTGTGTGGGATTGGCTTGTCTTAGAAACATATTAAGCGGGATCATTCGTCGCTCGGTATAGAGGTGTTTAACAATGACGTGTTCGTTGGTGATTACTAATTGCGAGGGGGCAACTTTTTTTAGCTCGTCGAGTAAGGCCACTGACATTCGCTGACGAGGAAAATGAAAATTTGAAAACTCCTGTGTATCGGCCATACGTCCTACGCGATCATGCTCTTTTACTAGTTTGTAGCGATCTTTAACAATTTGATGAGTTACTTTTTTAGGCGGTGCAAATTCGTCTTTAATGATTTTAAAGACAGTATCACTTGATGGCAGGGTAAATACTGTCATTACCATGCCTTTGATTCCGTCAGCTATTTCAAATTTATCGCCTGTTTGCTCCAAATGAGCGAGATGCTGACGATAAAACTCTGTTTTACTGTGCTTAACTAAACCCAATGCAGACCACAACTCGTAACACGGTTTGCTTGGCATCAATTCGTGCAAATACGCAATGATTTGGCTGGTGGCTTTACCGTTAACCATAAAATAGGCACGTGCAAAACCGAAAAGGATACTCAAGTCATCTCGTTGAGTAAGTACCGCATCGACATAGAGATTTCCATTTTCGTCATTCAATAGTGCAAAAACGACAGGCAATTGATGTTTGCCTTTGAGGCGACCAATAAGATAAGCCCCTTTGTTGCGATAAAAAACATGCTGAATGAGCTCAATATGACGAAAACAATGCTTTTTGATAAGCGGTGTTAGTTGTTTACGGATAGCTGTTACGTCATCGCTGAGGCTGCGCCATTGACTATTAAAACGATATTTATGAAGAATTGATTCGATACAAGTTGAGACGATGCCGCCAATAGGGAAGTTGTAGCAAAGCGTATTGGCGTTATAGGTTATTGGAGTGGCGATCGTTGATTGGATGTAAAGATGTTGTGGATTGATTCCTTGGCGGCGAAACAGGCGTGAAAAGGTTGAATTGAAAAAGGTTTCAGCTTGTTGTGCTTGAGGATGCCCCGTTAACAACTTGCTGTAATAAGACTTGGTTTGTTGCCATAAATCAGTCGATATTTTGGGTGAGTCGAGTTGACTATAAAGCTTGGATGACAACGTGCTAATCATGTGTTCATAGCTCTGTAATCGCTCTTTGTTGGCTAATTGGACACCCGCCCAGTCTTGATTCTCAAATCGTGTTTTTGAATCTTGGGTAATTAGACAAAACTGGCGATAGCTTTTTTCGAATCCCTTTAGAATATTGACAGCTAGTGATGCAGGAGTCAGCGTTTTTTGGAGGCTTATATGTCCATTGGGTCTATTCAAAGCAAGTGCACGTAACGTTATTAAACATGTGTTTTAATTTAATAGAAAAGATAACGTAGATGCAAGTTACTTAACACTGCTTTTACAATCGACATAAATTTTTCGTAAAATAAATAACGGTTACCGTGCTAATTCCCGCATCTAGACATAAGAACTAAATCGTCTTAGATATAGCGTTAATATAGGGTCTGTTGATCTTTTGAGTTCATTTTTGCAGCAATTTGTTTGGGGTTTCTACAAGGCAGAGTCTATGTGGTGTAGCTGGCTACACGAATAGGCGATAACGCCGTAGAAATAACAAACAAATGCTGTCCGTAGGATTCACCTAAAAGTATTTTGTGCGGCGTTATTCGTCATTCACCTAGATAAACTAGGCATCAATCCTCATGCCTTGCCCAAAAT
>MPDF01000090.1 GCA_001874365.1 Gammaproteobacteria bacterium MedPE
GCTATTCTCACCGATCCTAATACACCAGTTAATATCGAGATAACGCGGCAGAACGGTAGTTCAGATAGCGTAAGTGTCGGTTGGGAAATATTGCCAGGCAGTGCGACACCAGCACAGGATTACACTGATAATTCAGGTGTTCTTACATGGGAAGACGGTAATAACGACAATAAAACCATCACGATTAACATCGAAGACAATACTGATGTCAATGAGTCTAAAGAGCAATTCTTCGTCCGCCTTTATAATCCTCAAAATGGGGCTACGTTGTCATCTCCCCATTATTTAACAGTAAATATTGACGGTAAAAAAATACCCGGTGCTATTGGCTTTGAACAAGGAACCATTGCACTCAACGAACAAAGTGATGAAACAACGATTGAAGTATTCCGTAACGGCGGCTCAGATGGTGAATTGAGTGTTACTTACGCCACCTCACCTGCTTCAGCATCTGGCAATGAAGATTTTCAATCGTTAAATGGCACATTAACTTGGGCAGATGGTGATAGCGCCCCTAAAACCATTACCTTAACTATTATCAACGATGATGATAATGAAACTGACGAAACATTTAATCTATCGCTTGCAGCTGTAGGCGACGCTCAATTAGCTGAGAATTCTGTACTTGCAATTACCATTAGAGATGAAGATTCAAATACAGCACCAGAAATTACAATTAGCGAAAACTTTGAAGTTAATACAAGTCAAACAACACAATTAACGAGCTCAGCAACTGATGCTCAAAGCGACGAGTTAACATACTTATGGACTCAAACCAGTGGTCCTAATGTATCAATAAACAACAGCACGTTAATGAATGCTAGTTTCGTTGCGCCAACTCAAGCTGCTACCTTAGAGTTTAAAGTGTCGGTCACTGATATCAGGGGGGCTATGAGCGAACGCTCAGTAACTGTCACAGTAAAAGCGACCGTTCAACCTGAGCAACCAACGCCTCAACCTGAACCACAAACGTCTTCTTCGGGAGGGCATTTAGGTATCTTTTTCTTGATGCTATTGTCTGTTATTGGGTATAGAAAAACAGTAAATCGTTAAACAAAAACTGCCACTGATTAGCGTATTGCTTGTCAGTTAAACACTTTTGTGGAAATTAGTACCAATTGCATTAAGTAAGTGATCTTGTTGTGCGAAGAGAAAATCAACTAAAACAAGGCGCTCGATTGACTAACAGCTGGCTATTAGGATTGAGCGCAACGCCGTTTTAGTTAATTGTAACAAGTGGGCAAATATTTAATGTAATTAGTATAAAGAGGCCGAGTTGGGAAACCACTTGGCCTTTTCTTTAGTGCTCTGAGTCAGTATCGTTGTCTTGCTTAAACTACGACACTTTGTGCAAAAAAAGGACGTTTTCCAGCCCAAAAAATATCGAACTTAGATACAATTTGATTCATTAATAAGTTACGAAATAGTGACACGCCAATAACATCTTAAATCATCAGTTCCATAGACGAACGGCGTTTTCGTAGTGCCACAGTCCCAGTATCAACTAAACATTCATCCATTAATTCAGGTGATACCAACTGCGATAAACTTGTAAATGCATCAGGTGAATACTTTGGAATAGTAGCTAGGGCTTGGCTCAAATACATAAAAAAACCCGTAGCCTGCATTAGACTACGGATTTTCAAATGCTCATTTAGATCGATCTAACCGATCATTGTCTTAACAGATCGGCATTACGCTAATCAGCGGTATCTTTTATTATGATACGTGCTTTAAATCGATTGCGATTTTAGTAAATCAAAAGCGGCAATCTCAGGGATTTCTTTCTGCATTTTAGTTTCAAGCACTTCAAGCTTTTCCATTTTAACGCACATTGCTTCAGCGCTTTTTTCAAGAGCTTCGCCACGCGCTTCCATTGATTCTCCAAAAGCTTCCATCTTTTGCTCAAAGTCTTCCATGCCACCCTCGCCTTTTAGCATCATTTTGCCAATGAGCACCATCATATGGCCCGCAGACTCTTTCATTAATGTTTCAACTTCAGATTCAATTTCTCTACTTAAATCTTCACCGCCATTGGCAATTTCGTCTTTAGGTAAATAATATTCACCAGCTTCTTCATCCATCAATGGCGCAATTCGATCTTCAAATTTAGCGACGATAGTTTGTACTTTATCTTGCAATTGAGTCTCATCGCCAAATAATTCAGTAAACACTTGCTCTACAGCATCTTTAGCCATATCTAATCCCTGAGTAACCAAATGGGCAACCTGCGGTGCAAGTTCTTGCATTAAATCGCGGTATTCATCAACAAGAGCTTGTTGTTCGCTATTTAAATGAATGCGTTTACCTTGAGCATACAAGCGAGAATCATCAGTGATACGATAAAGCGACTTGTCCCCATCGAGAATTTGCACATAAGCTGGCGTTACTTTAATACTTTGATTGATGTTGATGTCGCATGAGTTATGGCGCCCATCAGAATCATGAGCAAAGGCAGAGGTTGATAATAATGCGGTGAGAGTAAGTGCTATTTTAGTTTTCATCGTCTTTCCTTATATATCTTATGTGTTGTCATTAATTAACTGCTTAACTATTTGCAACCGCTAGGCCAAAAATACAACATCAATAAAAACAACAACTTGAATGAAAACATTTAATGTCGGTACAAAAAAAATGGCTAATCCAACTAAGAGTTAGTGGGATTAGCCATTTAAAATCCTAATGGGATATGTAAGCTATTAGACTAGCTTATATAACTTAGCCCCACCAAAGATCGAACAATTCTGTTACTTCAACATTTTCTAGAGAGTGACCTTCTAGATACGCTTTCACAGCGCTGCGTTGCTCATCGGTACATTGACCAATTTTTTGTGTGCAAACAATACCTTCCCATTCAAGATCGCCGCCACCAGCAAAACCAAGACCATTGACTTCAATCACATCATTAATTAAGCCATCAATAACCGAATCAATTTTCGCGTCATCAGTGCCTTGAGGAAAGTGCCAGCTAACTTCAAAGCCTAGTTCTTTAAATTCATCAACACGTAGCTTCTTACGAATTCGGCGATTGCGTTTTGCGTTATCTTTCATGGTTTTTCCCTTTGTAAATAAGTATTTTTATTGCAGTAACAACTGCCGTCTAATGTAGACTAAATAGAATCAATTAGCTAATGCGCTTGTACATCAAGTCCCAAACCCCATGACCTAAACGGTGTCCACGTGCTTCAAATTTCGTTAACGGTCGATGCTCAGGACGTTCAATATAATTACCGTCTGTGGCTATATTCTCATAACCAGGTGCCACACCTAATACCTCAACCATATGCTCAGCATAGTTTTCCCAGTCAGTTGCTAAGTGAAAAATGCCGTCTATTGCTAGACTTTGGCGTACATTTTCACAAAACGCTGGTTGTACTATACGACGTTTATGATGACGTGCTTTATGCCAAGGATCAGCAAAAAACAACTGCATACATGACAAGCTTGCTTTAGGAAAACAATCCGCTAAGACTTCAATGGCGTCATGACAATATACACGTAAATTCGTCACACCTTGCTCGCCTGCTTCCATCAGACATGCACCAACGCCTGGCGTATGAACTTCGATACCAATAAAGTTCTTTTCAGGTGATGCTTTAGCCATTTCAACTAAAGACTTGCCCATACCAAAGCCTATTTCCGCGACAACAGGGTTATTATTTCCAAACACTTTTGCAAAATCAAGCATGCCATCTTTATGATCAAGGCCCATTGCAGGCCAGTGTTCTTCTAACGCTGTTTCTTGCCCTTTAGTAAGCCGACCTTCACGCTTAACAAAGCTTTTTACGGTTCTGATGTATACACCATCTTTCTTTTTTTGTTCAATGATGTCTGTAGTATCTTCTTTAGTCATGGTTGCTAGTCCTAGAAATGTTTGGGGACGTTATGCGGCGGCATTTTATACACTGCACTAAGTGAGTCAATTAAATTGTGAAACTTTCTAGTAAATTTGCTAGGAACTGTTGATAAATTTTCGTTAAACAACTAGCAATCTCAATTTAGGAAAGTACACTGGCGCAACGATTAAATGTAAGCAAGTTTATATGACACAACCATCTAACTTACAACAAGCCAATTCAAGTGAACACTTTTCTCGACGGATAATTGATTGGTACCATGAATTTGGACGTAAGACGCTGCCATGGCAAATTGACAAAACCCCTTATCGTGTTTGGGTCTCCGAAGTGATGTTACAACAAACACAGGTTGCAACAGTTATTCCTTATTACCAACGCTTTATGGACAGCTTTCCAACCATTATCGACTTAGCAAACGCTCCTATCGATGAAGTACTTCATCATTGGACGGGCCTTGGTTATTACGCTCGAGCACGAAACCTTCACAAAACAGCACAAATTGTTCGTGATGAATATCTTGGAGAGTTTCCAATAACGATAGAAGAAGTTAATGCCCTTCCTGGCATTGGACGCTCTACAGCAGGCGCTGTGCTTTCTTTAGCATTAGGGCAGCCACATTCTATTCTAGATGGTAACGTTAAACGTGTTTTAACGCGTCATTTTGCCATTGAGGGCTGGTATGGTGTAAGCAAAGTTGAAAAGACATTATGGCAAGTAACTGACGAATTAACACCGCAAGATGGCACAACGTTCTATAACCAAGCAATGATGGATTTAGGCGCTTCTCATTGCAGTCGCTCTAAGCCTAATTGTACAGCATGCCCGGTTCAATCAACGTGCATAGCTTACGAAACAGATCGCGTGAAAGAATTCCCTCATTCAAAGCCCAAAAAAACAACACCAGTAAAAACAACCCTCATGTTGCTTATTGAACATAATCAGCAAGTTCACCTTGCAAAACGACCAGACAGCGGGATCTGGGGAGGGCTATATTGTTTTCCAGAATTTAAAGACAAAGATACGATGAATGCATGGCTCGATAATCAAGGTATCGGTGGCGTACTGAAGAAACTCGAACCTCTTCGCCATACCTTTAGTCATTATCATTTAGATATCACGCCATATCATTTATCATTAGCACAACCTTTAGCTTCATTAGTCACGGAGCAGCAACAATCAATATGGTACAACTTAGCGACACCACAGCAAGTTGGCCTCGCAGCAGTCACTCAGTCACTGCTAAAGCAATTATAATAGGAGACACATATGGCACGTACAGTATTTTGTACTTACTTAGAAAAAGAAGCCCCTGGATTAGATTTTCAAACACTACCAGGAGAGATGGGGAAAAAGGTTTTCGAAAACATTTCAAAAGAAGCATGGGGGCAATGGATGTCTAAACAAACAATGCTGATTAATGAAAAGAAGCTAAATTTAATGGATCCTGAAGATCGCGCTTTACTAGAGAAAACCATGACTGATTTTCTATTTGAAGGTAAAGACGTTCAGATTGATGGTTACACACCAAAAGAAAAATAGCCTTATTGACCTATTTTTCAAACAAAGCGAACAACAATCAAGCAAGCGGCTTTTAAAACACATTTAATTTTAAAATAGTTGTTGACTTAAACCCTCAAAATCTATTTAATAGCCGCCGTTGCTTAGATAGCTTGCTTCAAAAAGCAATCTAAGTTTAAAGATGCCTCGATAGCTCAGTCGGTAGAGCAGCGGATTGAAAATCCGCGTGTCCCTGGTTCGATTCCGGGTCGAGGCACCATCATTATCTTAAGTTCTATTCCAAATGTAACGCTTTGCTACGCTAGAGTCTTTCACTTTAATTTAAGCATAAAAAAAACGGTACCACCCTTAAGCAATACCGTTCGTTCGTTACTTACATAAAATTAACTAGCTACAGTTTTCTACATTCCAATCATTGAGATATCTGGAAACTGGCGCCATCTTAATCATCAATTCCTTATCATCACTTTTGATAGCGATTTCTGCATTTTTAAGCGCTTGCTCAAATGAATCGTCATTAAAAAAACGTGAGTTATCTTTAAGTTTTTTTAGCAGCTTCTCGTCATCAAACTCATAACTAGCCAATGAATAAAAATCATCAGCGTGCTTATCAAGTTTTGAGATTTGAGTGTTAATTTCTTTACACAATCTAGTGTTTGCTTCAATAGGTAAAGCAACGCTAACAAATGCAATAGCAAGGGAGGCGAAGATCAATTTATTCATTGAAAGTTACTCGTTGTTCCATGTTTATATCAACTAAAAGTACACTATCGTAAAAAATACATACGTAATCTTTTATGATTATATGTTACCAACTGTAATTAGCAGTCAGCAATTCGACATACAGCTAACTGCCATATCGAATTCATTAATTATAAATAAAAATGTCATAAAAGACTTAAATTTCGCTGAAAATACGTAAATAAAAGGCTTAAGAGACGATATTTAATACCAATTAATTAATTTTTACGCAAAAAGCTGAACAAGCATTGCACTCGCGCCAGCTTCTTTAATTATTATCGTTAATTGGTATAGTCTGTCTAATTATATAAACTAACTATCTAATGGCATTCTTACTTTAAAAGCGGCACCGCCTAGGTTAGATTTTTCAATGGAAATACTACCACGCATATTTAACGTGGCAGCCTTAGTTATAGATAACCCTAAGCCAATACCGCCTGTTTTTCTACTGCGGCTGCTGTCTAGGCGGGCAAACGGTATAAACACCGTCTCATAGTTTTCAGGCTCAATTCCACTCCCGTCATCTTCCACTAATAGAACAACCTCATTGAACTCTATCAACACGAAGATATTAACTTGGGATTTAGCATAGATGAGAGCGTTTTTGATTAAGTTATCAATAACTAAACGTAAATAAACAGGGTTAGTCGTTATTTGAGCTTCATGACAAATGTTTAGCTGTACTGATATTTCCTGTGGCGCATCAATCAAGGCCATGCGAGCGTCAATAAAATCCGCTAATAAGATGGATTCATAGTGATGATAATATTCTGCAGAATCCGAGTTTGTCAGTTTAGAATAACTAACTATTTGAGTGATTAGTTCATTAATATCAAAAATATATTTATCAACATCATCAAGTAAGACACCAATATTTTCATCTGACGTTTGCTGACGCATTACTCCTGCCGCCAATTGAATTCGGCTCAATGGGGTTCGAATCTCATGAGGAATAGCGTGCGAAAATACAGCACGTTCTTTAACACTTTTATCTATCGCATCCGCCATGTGATTAAAATTAGTCGCGATCTCATCTAGCGGCCGTAAAATATCCTCATTCGCTCTTGCAGACATATCTCCGGCACCAAACAACTTTTGTGCCTTATTTAAGCCACGGATCTGTTGCCGCACTTTCTTTAAAGGCCAATACAGGCTAATAGACATCAAAATAAGGCAAAGAAACAAAAATAAGAAATGGTCTAACTCTTCCAAGTGCAGCTCTTCAATCTCTCCTTCATGCTCTTCATCTGTTTTCTCATAAACTGCTAAGTAATACTCACCGCTATCGATAAGATACCGAGCAACACGCTCCCCTTCTTCTAACTCAAAATATTCGACATTGTTTGTTTGCGCTTTAAAGCTACATTGCTGACAGAATGAAGGCCACTGCGATTGTTGAATAAACTTAGCATTAAAATAAAAGGCAAATGGCGGTGGCAATTTATAGCCATTCAAACGCAACTGCGGATTATCTTTTGTTTGTTGTAGAGCAAGCTCTTTAATATGCTGTGACGTGGTAGAAAAGTGAGTGAATTCTTCTTTTTTGAATACCATTTCCCCGGCTATTCTGGTCACAGCAACACTACATAAAATGACAAATGCAACACCAAGATAAAGCCTTGAAAACAAAGATAATGGTAATTTAATCATTAATTAATTTATACCCTTTATTACGCACTGTTGTAATAATTTGATACGGCATTTGGTCATCTCCTAACTTCTTTCGTAAACCAGAAATCCGCATGTCAATCGATCTATTACTAAAATCATAGTCAATGCCGCGTAGTGCCTGACAACATTCATCTCGACTAATAACTTTACCTTCATGCTCGATCAAAATTTTAAGCATTTCAAACTCTGCATTTGTTAAATCTAAGCGTGTTCCACGACAAAAAGCTTGTTGATTATTAATTTCAATTACTTGGTTAGCCTCAGTCTTGCTATCTACGTTATTAATTCGGCGAGTTAATGCTTCAATTCGAGCAACTAATACATGGGGCTTGAGTGGCTTCACCAAGTAATCATCAGCGCCTAACCTTAACAGACTAACTTCGCTGATATCGTCATCACAGGCTGTAAATACTAAGATAGGTTTATCATAGAATTGACGCACACTTTTACATACTTCAATGCCGCTCATGCCCGGTAGCATTAAATCAAGCACAATAAGATCAGGCGTCAATTGTTTAATCGATTCAATTGCTAAACTGCCATCATCTATTGCAGTCACACAGTAGCCTTCCGCTTCAAGATACATAGCTGTTAGACGAGATATTTCTGCGTCATCTTCTACAAGTAATACTTTCGCTTTTTTCATGATTTTCCCAGCAGTTCGTTCTCTCACACTCAAGAACCGACCGCACCATAAAAGAATCGTTCAACAATTCATATAGCCCCTTACAAAGGCTTACATACTTCACTTTTCACATTACATAGCCTTACTCAGTAAATGCAACCACTTCGCTATGCTCCCGTCCAAAATCACCACGGTTCCTTTGATTGATTTTCACACGACTTGGTATGTACTTTATGATTAAAAAATTCAACCCCGTAATGACAACTAATAAATTATTACTCGTTATTACAGCCTATTTTACACTAGTTTTTAACTACCCATTCTTAAGCGAATTTATGGGCGCAATCATTGAACTTGAACAGTTCAATGTGTTGTTTCTGTTATCGGTTCCATTCCTGCTAGGAAGTCTATTACTCATTGTCTTCTCTGTACTGGCCTTGCCAATGATATTTAAGCCAGTATTTATCACCATGACTTTAACATCCGCATTGGTATTCTATGCTGCGTTACATTACGGCACAGTCTTTGACTATGGCATGATTCAAAACTCAGTAGAAACTGATCAAGCTGAAGCATTTTCCTATTTAAACATTCAATCAGTCATTCATTTCTGTGTTCTAGGGCTATTACCAGCCCTATTCATCGCTAAAACAAAAATAGTCCCCCAAAGCTATTCTCAAGCAGCTTTCGCACGTTTAAAGTTGTTTGCGGGCGCATTTATCGTCTTGCTAACTATTGTGTTCTTTTTCTACCAAGATTACGCAGCCGTCGGCAGAAATAACAGTCATGTCAAAAAGTTTATTAACCCAACGCAATACCTATATAGCGGTGCCAAATATATAAAATACAACTATCTAGAAAGTGAAATTCCATTTAAGACTTTGGACATTGCACCAATAGATGCATCTCCTACTGAACATGAAGTAATGGTCTTTGTGCTCGGCGAAACAGCACGCGCCCAAAACTTCTCCAGCAACGGTTATTCAAAAAATACCAATCAATATACATCAAAGTATGAGATCACCTCATTTGAAAACATGTTTTCGTGCGGCACAGCAACCGCCGTTTCTGTTCCTTGCATGTTCTCGTTGATGACGCGCGATAATTTTGAGAGACGCCACGCTGACAAACAACAAAATGTCTTAGATCTCATTCAACTTGCAGGTTTTGATGTGCAATGGATTAGCAATAATGGCTGCAAGAATGTATGCGATCGCATTCCAACAATTAACATCGATTTATCTCAAAGTAACCCATTGTGCGATGGCCATTATTGTCAAGATGAGACATTGCTATTACCACTCGAGCAAAAGCTAGCATCTCTTTCAACGAATAAGACCGTCATAGTTCTACATATGATGGGTTCCCATGGCCCAACTTATTTTAAGCGATACCCAAAAGAACACCGGAAATTCACACCAGATTGCGATCGAAGTGATATTCAAAACTGTAGTTCAGAACAGCTCATCAATACCTATGACAACACTATTGTCTACACCGATTTCGTGCTTTCAAAAGTTATAGAGCAGTTAGAGAAACTGCCTAAGAAATACAAAACATCAATGCTTTATGTATCTGATCACGGCGAGTCATTAGGAGAGTCAGGAGTTTACCTACACGGTCTACCCTATTCTTTTTCTCCGCAGCAACAACGCCATATCCCAATGTTGCTATGGAGTAACAACAATCAACATCAAACACGCTGCGTGAAACAACAGGCTAAAAATCAAAAGTTTAGCCACGACAATCTATTTCACAGCTTACTTGGCTGGCTGTCAATTTCGTCAACTGCTTATCAACGTCAATTAGATATCTTCGCGCCTTGTAGCCCCCAAAAAACGCTTGCAAAGAATTAGGAGTCCCCATGCAATTTGATAATACCAATAAACCAACAGGCGTTCGCCGCGTTTTTCTTGCATTTAACAATACCTTAAAAGGGTTTTGGTGGATGTGTAAAAACGAAGCAGCCTTTAAACAAGAAGTGGCACTAACCATAGTGCTGATCTTAGTCACTTTCATACTCAACATAAGTTTAATCGAGCAGGCAATTCTTATTTCTACGCTATTAGGCGTATTGCTCGTTGAAACTATCAATACAGCTATTGAAGCTGTCGTTGATCGCATTGGCCTTGAGATACATCCATTGTCGGGACTTGCGAAAGACTTAGGTTCAGCAGCGGTATTTCTAAGCCTGACTATTACCTTTATCATCTGGGGAGCAATTTTATGGCACTAATTAGCCAAGCTCCAACGATGCTTACAGACAGTAAGATAGCCAGAATACTGGGCCCATTCTGGTTAACCATTATTTTTATGGCAACGACATTAATTGCATTGACGTTATCACGAATTGGACTCACAAGTTGGCAAAATGAACGACTATCTAGTTTGCATGATTTATTCGCAATTATGGTTGGCGGCTTACGCATAGATATCTCTTCAGTTAGCTACATCGTAGCTATACCTGTACTTTTAACGATTATCGCCTTAGTAATTCCTCGGTTATTACTACTGGTAAAATGGGTTAGTATTTTTTGGTACAGCGCATTCTTATGTTTAGTCGTTTATTTAGAAGTGATAACGCCAACTTTTATCAATGAATATGATTTACGGCCAAATCGTTTACTGATCGAATATCTAATTTACCCAAAAGAAGTTATAGCAATGCTATTTAGCGGCTACAAATTAGAAATCATTGTTGCAACAATAACGTTGTTTCTGACCAGTTATTTAGGATTTAAATGGTTCAAATCACAATGGATAGAACAAACAGACACTAAAACCCCCCAACGCTTTCTATTATGTATAGCAATACTATTTATTGTCTTATTGGGAGCACGATCGTCAATTGGCCACCGTCCGTTAAACCCAGCAATGGTGTCTTTTTCAACAGATCATTTATTAAATGCATTGGCCCTTAACTCAACGTATTCTGCCGCATTTGCGATGAAACAACTGAATCTAGAGAACTCTGCTAGCGACTATTATGGTTCTATGTCACAAGAAGATATCTACCGTCATGTGAGGCAGCAAAGCATTTATCCATCACAACATTTTAATGAGCAATCACTCCCAACGGCGTCATTTAAACGAGCAAGCTTTCAAGGCAAACCTAAGAATTTAGTCATTTTATTGCAAGAGAGTTTAGGGGCACGTTTTGTTGGCGGTTTAGGCGGTTTACCATTAACGCCTAACCTGGATAAACTCATGCAACAAGGATGGAATTTTAATAATCTTTATGCCACCGGCACACGCTCTGTACGCGGTATTGAAGCCGTCATTACCGGATTTACGCCAACGCCTTCTCGTGCAGTTGTAAAACTAGATAAGTCTCAAAAAGACTTCTTCACCATTGCCAGCTTGTTAAAGCGACACAACTATCACACTCAATTCGTTTATGGCGGTGAAAGTCATTTTGATAATATGAAAAGCTTTTTTCTTGGTAATGGCTTTGATCAAATTGTCGATAGCGATGATTTTGACAATATAGAATTTGAGGGTTCATGGGGCGCAAGTGATGAAGATCTTTATAATCAAGCACACTTAGAACTCGAAAAACTGAGCCAACAAGACAAACCTTTTTTTAGTCTTGTATTTACCAGTTCTAACCATTCTCCTTTTGAATACCCAGATAATAAAATAACCCAGTTTGATTCCGAAAAGCGAACACGAAACAATGCCGCTAAATATTCCGACTATGCGCTTGGTCAATTTATTGAACAAGCTAAACATTCTGATTATTGGGAAGATACCATTTTTCTTGTCGTTGCAGATCATGATTCACGTGTCTTTGGCGCAGAATTAGTGCCTGTTAAACATTTTCAGGTACCGGGGGTTATCATAGGAAAAGGGATTACACCTCGCCAAGACGAACGTTTAGTCAGTCAGATAGACCTAGCGCCTACCCTGCTATCGCTAATGGGGATTAGTGATGTGACACCAATGTTAGGACATGACCTTACCAGAGAAGTCCCTTTGCAGAAGCAGCGCGCCCTAATGCAATACGACAAAAACTTCGCGTACATGACGCCAGACAATATAACAGTTTTACAGCCACATTTGCCGCCGACAGCATTTATTCGACAGCACGGTAAACTTAAAAAAACAGCCATAAATCAATCGATGATTGATAGGGCCAAAGCGCACGTATTATTTGGAACCTTGGCTTACAACAATCAACTTTACCGATTATCGAATGAAAAGAACGTAAACCAAGCAACAAATTAAGGATCTGTTTTTCTAAGTCAATGTCGCTTAAATTGGCTTTTTATCCCTTTTTCAAGAACAGTCTGATAAGCATTAGGTAATACTTTGCACTAATGCTTTATCAGACTTTTGACTTAACGCAATCTAAAGTTTTTGACCAATTTATTTAAAGGTAAAGTCTGTTTCAACGCTATCTTCTCGTTGGCCAGTTTCTTTTAACCCACCTTAACTAGGGTCTGTTGATCTTTATGGTTCAAATTTTGTTCAATCTAAAAGAATTTTGGGCAAGGCATGAGGATTGATGCCTAGTTTATCTAGGTGAATGACGAATA
>MPDF01000091.1 GCA_001874365.1 Gammaproteobacteria bacterium MedPE
GTGGTTTTGAACAAGATGATGCCGATATTTTCAATGGCATGGACGAACGAAAACTGTCAATTGATGCAGGGTTTGGACTCACCTATCAGCAAAACGATTGGAAAATAGATACTTCTATTATGAAAGATGTTCTTGGTAAATCCGATGGTATGGAAATCAAATCAACTCTCGGAAAGATGATGCGATTTGGGCCTGTATTTATCGAACCAAGCGTAGGGTTGAGTTACGTTGATGCAAACCACGTTGACTACTATTATGGTGTTAGAGCACACGAAGCAACAAATGCTCGTCTTCAATACACCGGTAAAAGTGCCCTCAATAAGACGTTAGGCCTGTCAGTGATGACACCGATATTTTTCAATGGCATTACAACGCTAGGCATCGAGAACACATGGTATGACACCAGTATTAGCGACAGTCCTCTGACCGATGACGACGCTAGTTTAAGTGTTCGCATTATGTTTTCTAAGTTTTTCTAAGGCAAAAACAACTGACGATATTGTGAGGGTGTCAGCTCAGTCCATTGCTTGAACACCCTTGAAAACGCCCTTGCTTCGCTATAATCCAATTGAGTCGCAATGGCTTCAATGGTATTTTGTGGATGGCGCAGCAAACGCATCGCCTGCTCTTGTCTAAATTCAGTTTTCAATTGTGAGAAGCTTGTGTCTATTCCCCCCAGTTGACGCCTTAATGTTGCACTGCTCATGTTTAGCGCATCGGCAATATAATTAGCATCAGGTAAGTTATTGTGTAAATTGAAATAACGCTTTATCAGGCGATAAACCCGTTGATCTAATGCATTATCTGACTCAGGAAAACGCAACACAATCAAAGGGAATTGATCGATAATTCGATAAATATTGTCTGGCTCTTGTAACACTGGCCAATCCAAAATATGAGCATCAAAGAAAATCGCGTTTTGTGCTTGATTAGTCAAGGTATTACAACGAAATAACAGCGCAAATTCCGTTTGATAGTCTTCTGGTTCGTAAACCACACTGGCGCCAGTCAATGGGATTGTTTTGTTAGCAAGCCAACAAAGTAATCGATGCACAAACACCATTAAGTACTCCTGCAAAAAATGCGCAGGATCATCATGTTGATGGGTAAGTGTTAGGCTGATATTTTCGTTATTGTCTGTGATTTCAAGCCGACATCCAGCCAGTGATAACGCGGTTTGTACGGTTTCAATCGCTTGCCCAATATTCTTACTCAAAGCAACACTCTTGAGCAACATGGGATAAAACTTGGGTGTTACTGGCGTTTTAGAAAATCCAAAGAATGCATCTTGAGTATGCAGAATTAATGAGTTGAGTAATAATCCCATGCAGTGATCAGTGATCCGCTGGTTGTTTTTCATTGCACTAGGCGCAATACCAGCCATCATCATAAGCGATTTAGTGTCTACACCTTTGAAAGTAGCAGCACTAATACATGATTTTATGTAGTAATGTCCAATAGTCGCCATCATTCCCCCAAATTACTGAGCGATATTGTTACATCTAATTTAGCGGTATTCAATTTATTACCTCCACAAAAAAGGTCGCCCGAAGACGACCTTAATTAAAGTAATATGCTAATTAGAATTTATAAGTCGCTCGCGCATACACAAAGCGGCCGTCGGCGCCATAGGCAGAGAAACCTGAGTATGGGAAGACCTGATTAAAGGTACTTTGACCTACATTACTCACTGTGTCTTGTGGGTACTGATCAAATAAGTTATTTACGCCTATTGCTACATTTATAGACTCGGTTAATTGATAGCTTGCATCGATATCAGTAATCCATTTTGACGCTAGTACTTCATGATTGTCTGGGTTGCTTGACGCATCAACAACTTCACCATAGCGAGTGGCACGTAAATTAACGGCAATATCTTCATATTTCCACATTGCCGCTAGGTTGTACTTACTCTTAGGTGTACCAATTTCAAAGCGGGTAATTTCACGGTCTGAAAATACTTGATAGCTGTCGCCTAATGCCGATAACTCAGGCGGATTATCTTTAATATGAGTTACTTCAGTATCATTAAAGTTAAGCGCTGCACTTAAACGTAATGAACCGTAATCATCAAGATCATAATCATAAGTCGCGACAATATCGATACCCTTAGTTGTCGTATCAATCGCGTTAGTAAAGTAACGCGCTCGCGTTGTGTTTAGCTCGCCTGCTGATTTTAAAATATCGACAACCGCATCACCTGACAAGTTTTCAGATAATACGATGCGATCATCAATGCTGATATGATAAGCATCAACGGTCAAATTAAAGTCATCATATTCATAAACAAAACCGATAGTTGAGTTTACTGATTCTTCTGCGTCTAAGGGCTCTGCACCTAAGGCCACGGCCGCTGGCTCGTCAACGGGGAACAAACCAACTTCATTGGGTACACCGTCAACAAACACAGTCGCAATCGACTTATAACTTGTTTGAGCTAAAGATGGCGCTCTAAAGCCTGTGCTGATAGCACCACGGAATGATAATTCGTCATTTACCGCATAACGACCAGCAACTTTATTGGTGAAGGTAGAACCAAAATCACTGTAATCTTCAAAGCGACCAGCATATGAGATATTAAAGTCATCATTTACATCAGTATCTAACTCAACATAAACCGCGTAGTTATGACGACTATCTTCGACTGCACTTGCCGGTGAAAAACCTGGCAGAACCTGTGCACCACCAGCGGCAACAGGATTACCTTCACTATCTAATTTAGTAATGTAAGAAGCTTCTTCACCAGCTTTGACTTGATACTTTTCTTGACGGTACTCAAAACCGACAGCAACAAAGACTTCATTGGTCAGTCCCCAATCCTGCATCGTATTGGCGGCAGCATTTGTTACGATTTGCTCATACACCAAGTTACCGTTATCAAATTCTGTTGGACTGGTTGCACCTAGTGATGTATTTAAAGAATTTTCAACACCAAAGCCAAAATCATTTTTACCAATGTTGGCACTTAAGTCCCAATTCCAATCATTAGTTTCCCCTTTAATACCGATGTTAAACGCCGTATCAGTAACGTCTGAGGCAATGTGTGGCAAGAAACCATCAGGGTAAATTTCTTGAATATTTCGGCTGTCTTTTGCACGACGATAGAAACCAGCTGACAGGCCTTCACGCTCGGAATAACTACCAAAAGCATACAATTCAGTTGTTTCTGATAAGTTGTAGCCCATATTAAAGAAGATACTTAAATCTTCTACTTTCGCCTTGCCCCATTTGTGGTTGTAGCGATCAAAAGACAATTCACGTGGATCGAGTGCACCACTTGCACTGCCATCATCAATACGTGCGTATTGCTCACGTGGGTCGAAGCCAGAACGAATTGAAGGATCGCGTTTACGCGATTCAAACGCAAGATTCAAGAAACCAGCTTCGCCTAACTCTAATCCCCAATCACCAGCAATAGTAGTAATACCGCCATCTGTGCGTTCACGGTCACTGCCAGTTTCAAAAGCTAAATTACCATCGTTACCAACAGATACATTGGTTAGCTGCGGTACGCCCGCCATTTGCGTATTGTACTCGCCATAAGTGGCACTTAAGCTGCCACCAACTTCATCTTTTAAGATAATGTTAATGACACCAGCAATCGCATCTGAGCCATATTGTGCTGCCGCGCCATCACGCAATACTTCAATCGATTTGATTGCAGACGTTGGAATCGTATTTAAATCAACAGCCGTTGAACCACGACCAACAGTGCCATTTAAGTTAAGTAACGCTGAGCTGTGACGACGTTTACCATTAATAAGTACCAACGTATGATCTGGGGCTAAGCCACGCAATACCGCAGGACGAGAATGATCGGTACCATCAGCAATAGATGGATTTGGATAATTAAAGCTTGGGATCAGTGTTGTTAACACCTGGCTGACTTCCATTTGCCCAGTGGTCACCATATCTTCGATATTAATAATATCTACCGGCACGCTACTTTCAGAGACCGTACGATCATTGCGACGTGAACCAGTTACAATGATTTTTTCAACATCTTTAGTCGCCTCTTTATCAGCAGCGATTGCCGTCGTTGACACAAAAGCTCCCGATGCAGCTAAGATAGAAAGTGGTAATATTTTTCGACTAAACATCGATGAGATATGAGCTGCAAGTGCAGTTTTATTCGTTCTTTTCATGGTAATTCCTTAAACAATACTTATATAACTAAGTGTGTGAGTTCCCCGTCCAAAGACGCAGTAAAGTTGCGATCTGTACATATTTCACGCACCTAGCATCCCACATCATTCAGATTGTGTCATGTCGTAATTGTAACTTTTCGTTTAACGGCCATTTAAACGATATAAGCATATGATATTCAATTCACTTACCCTTTAGTTTTAGAGACTTAAGTCACACTTTCAGTGTGGATTGTCAAGTGAATTACCAGCTAATTTAGACGTATTCAACTTAAGCATGTGAGCGATAATGTGATCTAGTTGCCAATTGATGTCCTGTTATTTTTGTTCATTTTCTTCAACAATGACTAAAAATTATTATTACAAGGATCCAGCCATGCAATTTGAATTCACTGAAGAAGAGCAAATGATTCGCGAAACTGCTAGCCAGTTTGCAGAAAATCAACTCAAGCCAAACGCGCAAAAACTTGATGAAGGTGATCACGAGCTGTATATCTCGCAAATCAAAGAGTTAGCTGAGCTTGGCTTCATGGGAATGACAGTTCAAGAGCAATATGGCGGGATTGGTGGTAGTACGGTTGCGTTTTCGCTAGCAGTGACTGAAATTGCGCGTGGATGTGCTTCTACCGCAACGGCAACGTCAGTAACCAATATGGTCGCAGAGGTGATCCAAGCCGTCGGCAATGAAGAGCAGAAAGCTCATTATTTACCAAAGTTTTGTACCGGTGAATTCTTAGCAGGTGCATTTTGTTTAACAGAGCCAAGTGCTGGTTCAGATCCTTCTGCTATGCGCACCACTGCCGTTGAAGACGGTGATAACTATATTATCAACGGCAGTAAGATCTTTATTACATCAGCCAAATTTGCTGGCGTTTTTGTCGTATGGGCCGTTACAGATCCTAGTGCACCTCGCGGTAAAGGGATTAGTTGCTTCCTAATTGACGCAAATACTCCGGGAATGAATATCGCCAAACCAGAAGATAAAATGGGACAGCGTGCCTCTTCAACCTGTGAAGTGAGCTTTAATGACTGTGTGATTCCTAAATCGGCGTTAATGGGTGAATTAAACAAAGGCTTTAAAATTGCGATTGGTGAACTTGCCGGTGGCCGTATAGGTATTGGCTCATTGGCATTAGGCATTGGTTTAGAAGCGATGGACTACGCGAGTGACTACATCAAAGAGCGTAAACAATTTGGACAAGAATTATCAAAATTCCAAGGCTTACAATTTATGGTTAGCGACCGCTATACGGAACTAGAAGCATCTCGCTTGTTATTACTCCAAGCGGCGTATAATAAAGATCAGGGACTGCCATTTGGCACTGCCGCTTCAATGGCGAAACTCTTTGCCTCAGAGAAAGCGAATGATGCTTGTTATACTGCATTACAATGTTTAGGTGGCGCGGGTTACATTAAAGAATACCCAGTAGAACGTTTTGTTCGTGACGTTCGCCTAACAGCCATTTATGAAGGCACTAGTGAAATTCAACGCGTTATTATCGCCCGTGACAAACTACAAAGTTAATTAGAGATTATTATGGAAACTACCAATAAAATTGCCGTTGTAACTGGCGGTGCATCAGGCCTAGGCCGTGCAACAGTTGATGAATTAATAAAAAACGGTATCAAGGTTGCGATCCTAGACGTTAACGAAGAAGCTGGTGCAGACGCCGTTAACACGTTGGGCGCCGACAATGCGCTGTTTGTTCAAACGGATGTAACCAGTGATTCATCAGTGGAAGCCGCTTTCCAGCAGATTATGACTAAATTTAGTCGCGTCGATATTTGTATTAACTGCGCTGGTATTGCACCCGCTAAAAAAGTGTTAGATCGCGAAGGGCAAGCTCAGCCGTTAGGCGCGTTTTCAAAAACGATTAACATTAACCTCATCGGTTCATTTAACGTAGCACGCATTGCAGCACAAATGATGGCTAAGAACGAACCAACAGGTGACAGCCAAGAGCGCGGTATAATTATTAATACGGCATCAGTGGCGGCTTATGAAGGTCAAATGGGTCAAGCAGCCTATGCAGCGAGTAAAAGTGGTATTGTTGGTATGACATTGCCAATGGCACGTGACTTAGCACGCTCAGGCATTCGCGTTAATACGATTGCACCGGGTATTATGGGAACACCGTTATTACTGGGCATGCCAGATAACGTTCAGGAATCGCTAGTATCTAATATTCAGTTCCCTAAACGTATGGGATATCCAAGTGAATTTGGCCAACTAGCTATCCACATGATTGAGAATAGTTACATTAATGGTGAGACAATTCGCCTAGATGCCGCTATTCGTATGCCAGCTAAATAATACCAATGACATTTACTTTTTGATCATTTATCTACGTTACAACATTGATCACTTAATTAATACAATTGGTATAATCAGCGAAAATAGCACAAAAAAGCGCCGCTATCATTTGATAGCGGCGCTTTTTATTATTAGCAACTTATTAGAAGTTATACGTTGCTTTCATGTAGTAATAACCACCATTGATACCAATAGGTGATGTTGTTGGATATAGCGAACCAGCGACCTCATTATCGTATGGTGTGATTTCATCAGGCGTTTCATCAAATAAGTTTGTTGCACCCAACGTTAGCTTCCAATTTTCATTCATGGTGTACGCAACTTCAGCATCAAACACCACTTCAGAGCCTGCGTTAAATGGTAGACCTGAATCTAAATGATCTTCATAGATACTACCTGCGTAACGGATACGGCCTAATAATCTCCAGTCACCATTAGTATGATTAGCCGTTAAGTTATAACGTAAAGCTGGTAAGTTATCTTCTAACATTTTGATACGCTCATCAGAGATATTGTCCGATGCTCTATCAACAACTGTTTGTGTCCAGTTGTAAGCAAATGAAAACTTCGTTTCGCCGCCGAACATATCCATATCATAACTTGCAACAATATCAACACCTTGCGTTGTAGTGTCAAAGTCATTAGTGAAATATGAAATTTCAGTGAAGCTTGATGCATCAGTGATACCTGAGGCGACTAATTCTGCGCGATCTTGATCTGTTAACTTAATACCTGAAGTCGTAGAAATACGATCTGTTACTTCAATGTTGAAGTAATCGATAGTTAAGAAAATACCACTTTCAAATTCACCGACTAAACCAACACTGTAACTAGTCGACTCTTCAGGTGTTAACGTCGTCCCTCCCTTCTTCACCGAAATAGGATGGGTTGGAGGCAATGTTGCACGATCAATTAGTGCACCATCAGTACCAAAGGCAGTCGTTACATTTCGCACTGTTGTTTGACCAATTGTTGGTGCCTTAAAGCCAGTACTTACCGCGCCACGCAATGCCCAATCTTCTACAAATTCCCAACGTGCTGATAATTTACCTTTGGTGGTGTTACCAAAATCAGAGAAGTCTTCAAAACGAATAGCCGCGCCAACCATGAACTCATCAGTAAAATAGGTTTCCGTATCTAGATATAATGCAACACTATTACGGCTCGTTTTACCAGCACTACGTGCAGATAAGCCAGGAAAACCATTAGAGCCAATACCAAAGCCCTGTGAAGCTAATGGGCCTATTTCCCATGACTCCTGATCACCAGCAATTGCTTCATACGATTCATTGCGATATTCAAAACCACCCGCCACATTCATTGGTTCATCAAAACCAATCTCAACCGCTTTCGAGAAATCAAGATTGAGCATGTCTTCTTGTTGGATATAGCTACCAGGACTAAAATCTCTTGGCGTATCAGGACCTAGTGATGGGTTGATAGAACCACTTAATTTGTAGTCAACTTCATTACGACCGTGTGAAAAACTCACGTCATAGAAAACTTCATCACCAAATTCACCTTTCGTACCAAACACCAATGATGTATCCGTAACCTTACCGCCAAATTTGGGGGTAAAACCACCCGGCAACATTTCATTGAACGCAAAACAGTTCGGATTATTTTGCACACCATCAATGTAATTTTGTTGAGTCAATACATTGCCAGTTGTAATAGGAATCACAGGACAACTGATATTATCATTGGGTGCTAAATCGCCTATAAGCAATGTCGGAGTAATTATTTCATCCCCATTTTCATCAAAGGTACCAGTGGGAATACCAGCACCTTGATTAACACCACCACGTGTGTGAGGGTTACGGTAGTAGAAACCGCCTTCCACATCGCGCTTTGCGATGTTACCAAATAGGTAAGCCTCGGCATCATTACCCAAATCAAGGCCAGCATTAACAAAGATTTTTAAATCATCTTTAAATTCTGGCGCGCCCCATACTTGAGCAGGTGAGGCGACATGAGTATTACCAGCATCGATAAGGCCTTGGGCGTCATCACGCTGCACACTACGACTTGTAGGATCAGATTGCTTCCATTCAAATGACGTATTAACAAAACCACTTTCAGTTAACGGTAAACCCAGATTACCTGAAATTTGAACACCATCTCCATCACCTTCATAGAACTCACCATATTTCACTTCAAACATACCGCCTTCACTGGCATTTTTAAGTGTAAAGTTCATTACACCAGCCAATGCATCGGAGCCGTATTGTGCTGCTGCACCGTCACGTAGTACATCAACTTGTTTAATAGCTGACGAAGGAATCACCGATAAATCAGGTCCTTGAGCACCATCTGACAAACCACCACCTAAGAAAGTAATAACCGCACTACGATGACGTCGCTTACCGTTTACCAAAATTAACGTATGATCTGATGCTAAACCACGTAAATTAGCAGGACGGACTAGGGTTGAACCATCATTAATCGGTTGATCATTCACATTAAAAGAAGGAACTACATTTTGGAGCAAAGACACCATATCTGATGGCCCTTGATTAGCAATTTCTCCGCCATCGATAATATCAATCGGTACCGCTGAATCACCAGCAGAGCGTGGTGCAGCACGAGTTCCAATGACGGAAATTTTCTCTACATTTTTTACGGCATCTTTTTTACTTTTATCACCTTCAGCAGCCATTAATGGCGCAGATGTAATCGCCGTAGACACGAAAAGTGCGATAGCACTTCGTTGGTAGTTATTTGACATACATAATTCCTTGTTTTTGTCTCAAATGAGAAATAAAAATTAGTTAAGGCATATACTTGCCTTTGCTACACATGCTACGCAACATTTATTTAACATGTAAACAAATATTTTGTTACACCTTAGATGAAAATCATAAATTGTCGCCTAAAAATGCAGTAAAAACTTATTATTATCTTTATTTAGCTAATGCCTTATTATTTTGTACGTTAAATAAATGTTAAATTCAACAGTTATCAAGATAATCATCCCCTAAACGACAACATCCCAATAGATCTTTGACCCAGCTTTTTGGGCCAGTTTTTCATTAAACTCTTGAAAACGTTCAATTGCGATATCCTCTCCCGTCAGCCATCGCCATGTATGACGGTAACAATTAGCATGCAATAAGTGATAGTCATAAAAGTTGAAAATATCCTTACTGGCCAAGTCTTCTATTAGACTAAAGACCAATGGCTGACCATACCGATCACAGGCCGAAAATATATGCTGACCGCTGCGCTCATCTAAAAAACGTTTTTTAGAAATAGCCCTAATTAAGCCACTACCATGTAGCTCAATAATGGTGTCATTATCAATCACCACAGCAGTGTGAATAAAGGCTTCATAAACCTCGCAACACACAACCGTGCCAGGCACCATTTTTACAGTCTTAGGGCTTGGTAATAATTCTGATGGTTCACGACCAGTGTCAGACTGTAATCCGTCTTTTCTATCATTATCTAATTGGCGTAAAAAAGACTTTTGATTATCATGAGCTAGAACAGCACCAACAACTGCCCCAGCCAATAAAATAGGTAACGGCATCATAGCCTCCATTATTAACTTATTATTTAACCTAACGATGTTTAAAAAAAAGCCCAAGCATTGTCCTGTTACAAATTGTGTTTCTTCATCTTCGTTATTTGCATTACCATAGAAAGAACAAATTAAAAAACAAACTTCAATTGTGAGTGACGATGATTAAATTACGAGATTTGGAATATTTAGATGCGCTAGAGCAGCACCGTCATTTTGGTAAAGCCGCATCGGCATGCTTTGTCAGCCAGCCAACACTCAGTGGTCAACTGATGAAGTTAGAAGAACAATTAGGACTACAACTTGTCGAGCGTCACCGCCATAACGTGATGCTGACACCAGCGGGTGAAAAATTGGTAGTGGACGCACGCAAAGTATTAAATGCGGCACAAGATTTCGAGCGACAGGCAAAAAACTTACTCGATCCATTTTCTGGCGACATTCACATGGGGTTGATCCCGACGCTAGCACCTTACTTATTGCCCCATATCATGACACCGCTAACCAATGACCTGCCCAACATTCAATTTTTACTTCACGAGAATCAAACAAAGGTGTTATTACAAAAGTTAGATGAAGGTAAGTTAGATATTTTAGTGCTGCCCTACCTCGAAGAAATGAATAAGTTTGAATGTTATGATTTATTCGATGAACCGCTGGTGCTTGCCACGCCAGAGAGCCACCCGTTAAATAGTGAAAAAGGTTTATCTCTTCATCATCTGCATGAACACAATATTTTAACGTTAGAAGATGGTCATTGCCTAAAAGACCAAGCAATGGGCTACTGTTTTGCGGCAGGTGCCAAAGAGGATTCAAGCTTTCAAGCTACCAGCTTAGAAACACTGAGGCATATGGTAGCTAATGGCGCAGGTATTACTCTTCTTCCTGCGTTAGCAACAATGGGGGTCAATACTTCAAATAACATTGCCTATTTACCGTTTTCAACGCCTCAGCCAACGCGAAAAATTTCCTTAGTCATTAGACCTAACTATTCGCGTATGCAATGTGTTAGAAAAATTGTTGCCACTATCCGCCAAGCAGTTAAAGCTATCGTTTAAGTGGCCTATCACAATCTATTCCTAAGACTTAATTTTATGCCCTTTAAGGGCATAAAATCGTTAACCCCGTACCCAACACGAATAATGCGAATAAAAATACCGAATGACATGTACAAAAAAGCCAATAGTGTAACGATGCCAATTAGTTAAGGAGGTTTAAACAACCTTTTGATTAGATCATAACCCACGGTCTTTCGAAAGCGCTGATTCATACAAGAATGTGTCAAGTATTTTCACCGACACATCAAGTTTATCCACAACTACGCATGGTTGTACTTAATTCTAGGTATTTCCGAAGGTTATTAGAGAATGATTGATTAATTGAGATGCCTACTTCACCGTAGGCTATTATGAGTTTTTATCAAGAGCCCAAATGAGAAACCAAATATTTTGTTACCTCGTTAACTGCTCTTGAAACGTACCAATCGAGCCATTGCCATCGATTTATCGGAAGCAGTAGATAGAGCGAAACTTGTCGAGGTAAAATCAAGTCAATTCAACTTAACAATTCAGAGAAATTGCCTCCTACAATTTTCATCATCGATACTCAGATAAGGGTGTTCCCGTTACCATCAGAAGGAACAATACCAAAGAGGCTGCAACTGAAGCGATGAAATACTAAGCTTTTCTATCTTACCCAAATAAAAAAAGCACTGAACATTTTCACGTTCAGTGCTTTATTTTTCATCTCAGTATTCGTTGAGACATAAGTCTAAAAACCTAACCGAATAGTATTAATACAATGTCAGGCCCTTTTAACATACAACGATCGCTAATTAAGCTTCAGCGCGAAGTTTGGCTAACTTGTTTGCGTGATGTAATGAACCTAAATGTGCGTAGATAGGTGCTAAATACCCGCCTTTTCGAAGCTCTAAATGCTCTTCGTCAGACATTTCATTCAGCTTCTTCTCATCAACTAACAATAGTCCATTCAATTGCACTTTTTCACCATTAATTTCTACCGTTAATGTTTGCTCAATTAACAGCTCTTTTTTCACTAGAAAATCACAAAAATCACGCGTGACTTGCATACTGCCAAAATAGTTAGAAAGCGACTCCATACGTTTCTTAAGGTACTCAGTCTGCTCTTCACCATCAAATAGCGCATCACCATCAGCGTCATTAACAAGTGGGCTGCTTTCGTTAATTAACATTTGTAAACGATTTTCTTCGCCTTGCGTTGGAACCATAGCAAATGGATGATGAGTTACCACAGCAGGTAAGTATTCTCCAACCCATTTTCCGTCTTTATAAAATAAATTCTCTTCTGGTTTCAGGCCTAATAAAGAAGCAGGTTGCACAACGTTTTTATCTTCTTCGCTTGGACGAATAAAGATAACAGGCATCGCTGAACCAGCTTTTGCAAATTCATGAACTAATAATGGTAATACTTGTTGATTCTTAGTGCCTTCGATGTGTAATTCTTGCTTAATTTTTACGTTTTTATGTTCTGTAGCATTCAGTGCTTTCATTGGAGAAGTCATTTATAAATTTCCTAAATCTTTTATTATTGTGTATCTAAAAATAGATATGGGGCACATATTAAAGAACACAAGTGTTCAATACAAATTGTTTAACAAAAAGATTACACTCGTTGCTTCTTAGGCCAGAATATCAAAAATAATTAAACATAATCAACAAGATAAATTTTCACTTTTCATTGTTTTTCAAGGCTAACTTTTCAAAAATTATAAGTTACCTTTTTCCAATACAAATTCGGAATGGTCAGGAGGGTAAGGTCCGCTGCGCTTTTCCTGACGTTGATGGGACCTCTCATCACGCGTAAATCACGTTGTTTTAGACAATAAAAAAGCCCCTGCAGCGTGTG
>MPDF01000092.1 GCA_001874365.1 Gammaproteobacteria bacterium MedPE
GTATGTATCTGATCTTTAGCTTCGCGATGTTTTTAATTGGTGGCGCGATGGCCATGGTTATTCGCGCAGAGTTGTATCAACCAGGTTTGCAAATAGTCGAGCCTAATTTCTTTAACCAAATGACGACAGTTCATGGGCTCATAATGGTTTTCGGCGCGGTAATGCCAGCGTTTACAGGTCTTGCAAACTGGTTAATTCCAATGATGATTGGCGCGCCTGATATGGCATTGCCGCGAATGAACAATTGGAGTTTTTGGATTTTACCAATGGCGTTTGCTATCTTGTTGTCGTCGTTATTTATGGAAGGTGGCGGTCCAAATTTTGGTTGGACATTCTATGCACCACTTTCGACGACCTACTCTCCTGATAGCACCGCATTATTCGTGTTTTCAGTTCACATCATGGGAATATCTTCCATTCTTGGCGCTATTAATGTCGTTGTAACGATAATTAATATGCGCGCGCCAGGCATGACCTATATGAAGATGCCACTCTTTGTTTGGACATGGTTGATCACGGCATTTTTGTTGATTGCCGTGATGCCGGTGCTAGCGGCCACAGTTACCATGGTATTAACGGATAAATATTTTGCCACCAGTTTTTTCTCTGCTGCGGGTGGGGGCGATCCGGTATTATTCCAGCATATATTTTGGTTCTTCGGTCATCCTGAAGTGTACATTATGATATTGCCATCCTTTGGGATTATCTCTGCCATCGTGCCTGCTTTTTCCCGCAAGAAACTGTTTGGTTATTCTTCGATGGTGTATGCAACAGCATCTATCGCACTGTTATCATTTATTGTGTGGGCGCATCACATGTTTACGACGGGGATGCCAGTGGCAGCAGAACTGTTCTTCATGTACTGCACCATGTTGATTTCTGTTCCTACGGGAGTCAAAGTCTTTAACTGGGTTGCTACAATGTGGCGTGGCTCATTAACCTTTGAAACGCCGATGTTGTTCGCAATTGCGTTTATTGTGCTCTTTACCATTGGTGGATTCTCCGGCTTGATGCTGGCGATAACGCCTGCAGATTTTCAATATCACGATACGTATTTTGTCGTGGCTCATTTCCATTATGTATTAGTGACTGGTGCTATATTTTCCATTA
The DNA here is from genome assembly GCA_001874365.1 of Gammaproteobacteria bacterium MedPE. GTDB lineage: Bacteria > Pseudomonadota > Gammaproteobacteria > Enterobacterales > Psychrobiaceae > Psychrobium. The sequence goes on from MPDF01000092.1 coordinate 1,111, forward strand.
TGGCGGCTGCTTATTATTGGCTGCCAAAATGGACGGGGTATATGTATGACGAGAAGTTAGGAAAGCTACACTTTTGGGCGTCGCTGATTTCAGTAAATGTGTTGTTTTTTCCAATGCACTTTTTAGGGTTGGCAGGTATGCCAAGGCGTGTACCAGACTACGCATTGCAGTTTGCTGACTTTAATCAATTAGTGAGCCTAGGGGGATTTGCCTTTGGATTGTCACAATTAATCTTCTTAGTTGTCGTGATTAAATGTGCACGTGGCGGTGAAAAAGCACCAGCTAAACCGTGGGAAGGTGCCGAGGGTTTAGAGTGGGATATGCCATCTCCAGCACCGTATCACAGTCATACTACACCACCTGAAGTGAAGTAAGTGATGAGTGATAACGTTGAAGGAAACCAAGCGCTTAATATCAAAAATAAGCGCTTAGTGGCTAAGTTATTTGGGGCCATCGTTTTGATGTTTGGCTTTGGATTTGCTTTGGTACCCTTGTATGACGTGTTTTGTGAGATTACGGGGATCAATGGGCGCTTGGTTAATAATAATCAAGCGCAGTCAACGCTTGTAGATAAAAGCAGAACGGTACGTCTGCAATTTACGACATCTGTTGCGCCCGGTATGCCATGGCAATTTAAACCTCATGTCAATTACGTTGATGTGCATCCGGGGGAGAGCAAAGTCGTGAAGTTTTTAGCGAGTAATCAGAGCGATGCTAATATCACAGGACAAGCCATTCCATCTGTATCACCAGGCGTTGCATCACTTTATCTCAATAAAACAGAGTGTTTCTGTTTTCAACAACAAATTCTAAAATCGGGAGAATCGGTAGACATGGGACTGGTCTTTTTTGTGTCCACCGAAATTCCAGCTGATATAAAAACGCTAACCCTGTCTTATACATTATTTAATGTAACAGATCCTGATTCGGTACAAGCAGTTGATTTACAGGCGGCGTTATAACTTAAGGGGCGAAGCATGGAACAACAAACAACAAATTATTATGTGCCAGCGCAAAGTCATTGGCCAATCGTTGGCGCGGTTGGCTTACTATTTATTGCGATTGGCGCAGGTATGACCGTTCAGCAAATGACCAGCGAAGCAACTAGCGGTAGCTGGTTATTAACCATCGGAATTTTCATTATCATTTACATGATGTTTGGTTGGTTTAATGATGTCATAAAAGAATCTGACGCTGGGTTATACAGCGCACAAATGGATAGGTCTTTTAGACAAGGCATGAGCTGGTTTATTTTTTCTGAAGTGATGTTTTTCGCGGCATTCTTTGGGGCTCTTTTTTACGTTCGAATGATAGCCATACCTTGGCTCGGCGGCGCTTCGAACAACGAAATGACAGGGCAGGTATTATGGCCTGATTTTGAAGCTATTTGGCCGTTGGTTACCACACCGTCCGGTGATACGACTCAAGCGATGGGCTGGCAAGGGTTACCTCTCTATAACACCGTTATTTTATTAATTTCATCAATCACGTTGCATTTCGCCCATGTCGGGTTAGAGCAAAACAAAAGAAAACAATTAACAGTCTTTTTAACAATAACGGTTATTTTAGGCGTCATTTTCTTGTTTTTACAGGCTGAAGAGTATGTCCATGCTTATCGTGAAATGGGACTGACGTTAAGTGCTGGTGTTTACGGCAACACGTTTTTCTTGTTAACTGGCTTTCACGGTCTTCATGTCACTATTGGTACATTAATGCTGTTCGTGATGCTAATTCGCGTGATTAAGGGACACTTTTCCCCAGAGCGTCATTTTGCCTTTCAAGCGACTAGCTGGTACTGGCACTTTGTTGATGTGGTGTGGTTAGGCTTGTTTTTCTTTGTCTATGTAATTTAGTTAATAAGGGCGTGGATTTGGTGTAATTAGCCCAAATGCCATCGCGAGAATAATCAGTATTAATAATAGCGCGGAATAGATTAAGCGTCGCCCGATAAATTGGCTCATTGAAACCGTTGTTTGTTCTTTACGCATGATATTAAGTGCTTGAAACAAGCTAATAAGTACGAATAAAAACAAGATGATAAATAGCAATTTAATTGGCCACATAACTCACTACCTTGGTAATTAGGAGTTATTAACTTATATGACAATGAAGGGCTTAGCAATTAACACCGTCGCTATCTTAGGATTAATAGTGTTGTTTGTTGTATTGATTAAGTTAGGTTTTTGGCAGCTCAGTAGCGCGGACAAAAAGCAGCAATCAATAGATGCACGCGAGCAAGCGATGAACGTAGCCATGACACAGCTCCCTGACGCTGGAGAAGTTGAGAAGCATCACGCTCAACGAGTGTCATTAACTGGGCGCTTTGATTTTGAGCAAACAGTGTTATTGGATAATAAAATACTCAATGGGCAAGTTGGCTATCACGTATTAATTCCATTTTATCCTAATGCTGATGCATCAACTGACATGGTGTTAGTTGATGCTGGATGGGTTGCTGCTGGGGCTCGTCGTGACGTATTGCCAACGTTGACTCAGTGGCAGGGTATTGAACGAGTGAATGGTTTTATTTATCAGTCTGAGCTTAACCCTTTTATTCAAAACATTGAGAGGAACAAGCCAATTAGTTTTCCTCATGTTATCAGTCAGTTTGATATAGATGAAATGACAACCGTGTTTGACGTTTCACTTTATCCGGCAATGATTCGCTTAAATCCTGCCAGTGAATGGGGATATGGAAAAAATTGGCTGTGGCAAAACAGAATGACCCCCGAAAAACACCGTGGCTATGCGGTTCAGTGGTTTGCATTAGCCGCAACGTTATTGTTGTTAAGTAGCGTTTTTATTTGGCGTTTAAATCGAAATCAACCTGAGTTGTTAGGAGCAATGAATAATGAGTGAGCAGAATAAAACACGTAAAAATGCGCAACTAGTTTTCATGGTGTTAGCTTTTCTCATACCTGTGATCGCAGCGAAGATTTTGCTGGCCTCCAATTATAAGGGAGAGGTTAAAACCTATGGTGGCGAATTACTCAATATGGATTTGACCTATCAGGAGCTAGTAGAAGATCCCAGCCTGATGCGAGATTGGCAATTGATGTATGTTACTAATCAAGGCTGTGAAAAAAACTGTCAAGATCAGCTTTATTACGTTACCCAAACTTATCGTGCGCTTGGTCGATTACAAAGTCGAGTGCGTGTAGGCTCATTGACAACGTCTACCTTGTTAACGTCACCTCAATATTTATCAGGTATTGATTTCACTCAACAAACATTAAAGAAGGCTGTTACCGATCTCGAAGATAGCGTGCTCATTATTGATCCCCTTGGCAAACTGGTGATGCGTTATCAACTGTCTGGTTCGAAACAACAACGATTAAAAAAGTCTCATGATATGTTGTTAGATATTAAACGTTTATTGAAACTGTCTCGCATAGGTTAAGGAGCTTTGAATGGCTAAGTCTTCGATGATTTCAAATAGTGCGGTAGCAAGTGAATCAAGTTTTTTTACTAGCTTAATTATTAATTGGCGTGCTTATTACGAGTTAACTAAACCACGAGTCATTATGTTGTTGTTGCTCACCGCTATCGTTGGCATGTGTTTGAGTACGCAAGGCATACCAGATTTATCTCGTATGATATGGGGAAGCCTTGGTATCGGGTTATTATCGAGTGCAGGAGCAGTGTTTAATCATTGTATTGATCGCAATCTAGATATAAAAATGGCTCGAACACATCGCAGACCATTGCCGACGGGAAAAGTAACCTTGTCGCAAGCACTAAGCTTTGGTGTGTTGATATCTGTGCTTGGGATGATTCTTTTATGGTGGCTAGTTAATCCTTTAACCGCCGTATTAACCTTTATTAGCATGCTAGGGTATGCTGTTGTTTATACGATGTGGCTCAAACGTGCGACGCCGCAAAATATTGTCATTGGCGGAATAGCTGGGGCTGCGCCACCTTTACTCGGTTGGACAGCTATCACAGGCACGATAGACGGCAACGCGCTATTGTTGGTAATGATAATTTTTACTTGGACGCCGCCTCATTTTTGGGCGTTAGCGGTTGATAGGGTAGAAGATTATCGTAAAACAGGTTTACCGATGCTGCCAGTAACACACGGCATCGAGTTTACAAAAACAATGATCTTGCTCTATACCATTTTATTGATGGCCGTCGGCTTGCTACCTTATCTCACCGGCATGTCAGGTCTGTTGTATTTCATCGGCTCGACGGTAATTAACTTTGGTTTTTTCTATGTTGCTTGGCAACTGAAGTTTGCACCTGAAAAACGTTCGCCAATGGCAGTTTTTAAATACTCTATTACTCATCTTATGCTATTGTTCGTGATTCTTTTATTAGATCATTATTTGATATAACAACCATTGGAATAGATTTGTGAAGAAGATTATTTTAATCGCAGTAGGTGTCATTTTTATCGTATTGGGATTATTGGCTAGAGAGTTTTTAGTTGAGCCTAAATCATCGGCTCAAGCTATACAATCAGCAGTGATAGACAAAGGAGACTATCGATTATTTTCACCAGCTAAAACGGTTAATAGTTTCGTTTTAAATACTAATGAAGGAAGTTTTAGCAATCAGGATCTAATGAACAAATGGACGTTTGTGATTTTTGGTTATACCTATTGTCCAGATGTATGCCCGACAACATTAACGCGGGTTAAATCTGTTCTTTCATCGTTACAAGAAACTGCCAATGTGCAGGTTGCATTTGTTTCTGCCGATCCTCTGCGAGATACACCCCAGCGATTACATCAGTACGTGAATTATTTTGATAGTAGTTTTTTAGGTCTCACTACTAGCCATGATAAGTTATTTCCTTTTGCTCAAAACCTTTATTTACCTTATGGCATAGTTGCTGTTCAAAAGAGTGAAGATTATGCGGTAAATCACAGTGCGTCTATCGCGTTGATTAATCCGCAGGGGAAATATATCGCTCAGTTTAAGCCACAGCACATTGCGGGAGAGGTACCAACTGTTGATATGAAACAGATGGCACTGTCTTTTAAAAATATTGTTAGTCTATAATTAGCCAGTTAATTAAGCACTATATTCACAATTGTTAATAAAATAATCACAAATAATGTCACCAATATAACGCCGACAATTGCAAAGTAGGTAAAGCTACCTTGGCTAAAGTCTCTTAGTCGATTGTTATCATTTTGAACGCCAAATAATGCTGCACACACACTGACTATAACTTGCCAAAAACTCGGTTTTTGTAATTTGTCATTCATCGGCGTCTCCATATTATTTTAGTTGATGTTGTTGTATCGTAAATCCGTTATCGCTTGGTAAAAAATCTAATTGATGCGTTAAACATTCAAGTTTGTCACGACTATCATGACTGACGAATAACACATGGGTCTTGCTATGACGCGTTATGTAATCGATGAGCGCTAGTACTTGTGCGCGGTGATGATTATCAAGGCCTAAACACGGTTCATCTAAAATTAGAATTAATGGTAATTTAACCACGGCACGTGCAATTAATACCAGTCGCTGTTCTCCATAAGATAACTGGGAAAACGGCTGTTTGGCAAGCGAAGATAACCCAAGTAATTCAAGCCATTGCTCTGCTATTTCAATTTGGGTATCTGTTGGTGTGTCATATAAACCAATCGTATCAAAAAAGCCCGAAACGATAGCGCCTAAAACGCTGGTGCTTGCGCGATAATCGCGATGAAATTGAGCGCTAATTAATCCGTAATGGCGTTTGATATCCCAAACGGTTTCACCGGTGCCACGTTTGCGGCCAAACAATGTTATATCTTGACCATAAGCTTTTGGATTATCGCCATTAATCAAGCTAAGTAATGTTGATTTTCCGCACCCATTTGGACCAGCTAAACGCCAATGTTGGTTTGGCATAAAATTCCAGTTTAATGCATCAAAAACAAGGTTATCGTCATAGCTTACCTTCACATGCTTTAACGATGCAAAAGCCTGTGTCATATCAATATGCTCATAATGATGACAGTCGGGAAGATGATGAGGCAATCTGACTTCAATTTTGTTATGTTGTTGCCAAATTGATGAGTTTAATACTTTCTCGCGAGTGTCAAAAATGGCATTTTTTCCGTTATCTAATAGCAATATCTTTTCTATATTTTTTGGAAGTTCTTGATGAAAAAAATCGATGATGATGATGCTTTGACCGGCGGTTATTAAGGTGGATAATGCACGAGAAAGCCGTTGTTGAGAGCCAATATCTAATCCTGCGAATGGCTCATCTAAAATCAATAGTTGTGGTTTGGCGGCAATAGCTTTGGCAAGTAATACTTTGCGTACTTGACCTGTCGATAGCACTTTAAAAGGTTTATCAAGTAGACTCTCAATACCTAACATTTCGATGGCAGCATGTGAATGCTCACTCTCTCCTATAACCTCTAATGCTGTTCGTCCCCAATCAATGCCGCCTTCTGCGTATTCGCTGTCATCATTGTATCGATCAAAGGCTAAAATCGCTTCTTCAACATCAAAACTGATTAGTTCAATAGTGGAAGGGGAATCAATATTAATGATGTCTGATGCAGTAAACGATTGACTAAATTCTCCTTTGATTAATTGCCCGAGTAGCGATTTTCCACACGCGTTGTCACCACAAATAAGTAGTGATTCACCGTCTTGTAATTGTAGATTTTTTAGGATTAGTGATCGTTGATCATCTAGCGCAATAGAAACTTCATTGATGGACAGCATAGTCGTTTGATAATTTAGCGTTAATTTACCAATGAGCATAGCATTGGATAAGCATTTGCCCAATGCTTGTTAATCCCATTTCGTATTAGCAAATAGTCAAAGAGTATAAATGAGCTGTTGACGGTATGGGTTGTCAGATGATTTAATGCACGCAACCTTTCTATTTCCGCAGCGTTTTTGACGGTGCGATGAAAGGCCAGAAGAGGAGCGTTAGCCAGGTAACTGCATTGAAAGGTCCAAACCTTAATGATGTGTAGCGATGGGGTCTAACGCCGAGAGACGATTATTGATTTGGATAATAGTTGTTTCGGACATTAAGGCTGAATCCTTAATGACTGTCACCTATTTATTGGTGGAGAGCTTCTGGTCTTTGTATAAGCCGTGGCTTTTTGCTGCGGCTTGTCAAATGCCTTTAGTTCTCCGAACGAATTTTGTTCGAGAGAAACATGTTAAATTCCTACATTTTAAATTTTAATTCATGTTGGCTCAGTATTCGCTACTGGTTAGGCAAATTTGCCTCCTGCGTAAGTGCTGGTCATAAACCCCGTTTGTTTAATTCTATTTTTATTAATCAAATTTAACGGAGTTTATTATGAATCACAAAGTCGCCAAGTTTGGCGGAACCAGTTTAGCCAATTTTGAAGCAATGAGCCGTTGTGCTGACATTGTTTTATCGTCCCCATCGACACGCATTGTTGTGGTAAGTGCCAGCAGTGGAGTAACTAATCTATTAGTGAGCCTAAGTACTGGCGAATTGTCGGCAGTACAGCGAATTGACGCCATTAAACAGATAAGTGACATTCAATCTGCGATCATTGAGCACCTCAATCTCAATGCTCGGCAATTGTCATTAATTGACGAGTTATTAGCGAAGATTGGCGATATTGCGACATCTATCGCGCAACTCAATCATGAGTCACAGAGCGGCCGTGCGCAATTTACTGATGAGTTGCTTGCATGTGGCGAGCAATTGTCATCAACCTTATTTACCCAAGTACTTATTGAGCGCGATGTGAGCGCCTGCTGGTTTGATGTGCGTGATGTTATGCGTACATCAAGCGATTTTGGTAAAGCGATTGTATGCGTTGATACTGTTGCACAATTAGCTAGCCAGAAAATGACGTCCTTACTTGAAGAGCAAGTTGTTGTTACTCAAGGGTTTATTGGCAGTGATGACGCAGGGGATACGACGACACTTGGCCGTGGTGGTAGCGATTATTCAGCGGCGTTACTCGGTGAGGCTACGCATTGTTCGCAAATTGATATTTGGACTGATGTCACTGGTATTTTTACAACAGACCCAAGAATTACTGCGCAGGCTTACGCGCTTGAAGAAATTAGTTTTAATGAAGCCGCTGAAATGGCGACCTTTGGCGCTAAGGTACTTCATCCTTCAACCTTAATTCCTGCAATGCGTTGCAACATTCCTGTGTTTGTTGGCTCTTCTCGCGCGCCTGAATCAGGCGGCACCATAGTGCGAAATGAAACTGAGTCAAAACCTGTTTATCGGGCGATTGCATTGCGCCGAGAGCAAACACTACTTACCGTGACTAGCATGGATATGTTACATGCTCCGGGTTTCTTGGCACGTGTATTTACTATTTTAGCCAAATATAATTTGAGTGTTGACTTGGTAACCACCTCAGAAGTGAGTGTTGCCATTACGCTTGATAACACGGGATCAAATTCTGGCGGAAATAGCCAAATTAGTCAGGCGATGCTCGATGAACTCGAAGAAGTTTGTCAGGTGACTATCGAAAAAGATCTCGCGTTGGTGGCGCTTATTGGGAACGCTATTGATACCAGTTATGGTGTTGGTACACGTTTATTTGCAACCCTGCATGACGTTAATGTACGGATGATTTGTCAGGGCGCTAGCTCTCATAATTTATGTTTCTTGGTGGACGAAAACCAAGCAACAGATGTAATAAGCCGTTTGCATCACGCCATGTTTGAGCAAAATGCTCAAGGAGTTGCGTAATGACACACCAACAACTTGATGTAACCGATTTCACTTTATGGACGGCTTTAGTCACGCCATTTGATGATGACGGGCAAATCGATTTTGATAATTTATCATTGCTCGTTGACCAACAAGCAGCAGCCGGTAACGGTTTACTACTGGTTGGTAGTACGGGAGAAGGACTTGCTTTAACGGAGAGTGAGCAAGAAAGTATCGTTCGTTTTGTTTGTAATAAAGTACCAGCTACTCCCATTATGGTCGGAGTAGGGGGCTTTGACTTAACAGCGCAAAAGAACTGGATAAGCCGCTGTAATACGCTGCCAATTGATGCCTATTTATTAACGGCACCTCTTTATGCTAAACCTGGGCCTGTCGGGCAAACGCAATGGTTTAGAGCGTTGTTACAAGCGACTGATAAGCCTTGCATGATTTATAACGTGCCATCTCGCACCGGCATAGAATTAAGCCCGGCAGCACTGGCTCAGCTGCTTGACGAAGATAATTTCTGGTCAATCAAAGAAGCCAGTGGTAGCCCTGTTAAATTCAGCGAATTTAAGAAAGCCTTGCCTGATATCGCTATTTACAGTGGAGATGATGCATTGCTTCCTGAGTTTAGTTTGTTGGGAGCAGCTGGTTTAGTATCTGTATGCGCTAATGTGTGGCCACAAGCTACGCAGCTGTATGTGGAACAATGTTTGAGTACGCCGCAAAGTACTGCGTTTAATTTATGGCGCGGCGCCATTGAAACACTATTTAGTGTTGCAAACCCCATCCCACTTAAAGTGCTAATGCACCAGCTAGGTCAAATCAACAGTCCATTACTACGAGCGCCTTTAACGCACGAAGAATTAACGTGTTTAGAGGCTATCACGCAAGCTCATTATCAAATTACTCAATGGTATCAATCTCAAACACGCAGTGTCGTGAATAGTTAACAAGGTTTTATAGAATGAATTGGCAACAAGTTTTAGAACAATTAGAGCGTGGCGAAGTGCGTAGCGCGAATAAAGATGAAAGTGGTGTCTGGCAGGCAAATGTAGATGTGAAACAAGCTATCCTTGCGTCATTTAAAGCGGGAGAAAATATTGATTATGACGGTGCGTACGCGGGATTTGTTGATAAGAATAATCTAGCGCCTCGTCAGTTTAGTGTGCAAGACAATGTACGCCTGGTACCAGGTGGTTCGTCGGTGCGCCGCGGTGCTTATGTGGCTTCTGGCGTCATTATTATGCCGCCAGCCTATATTAATATCGGTGCTTTCGTTGATAGTGGCACCATGGTTGATTCCCATGCGCTGGTGGGTTCATGTGCTCAAATAGGGAAAAATGTACACTTGTCGGCGGGTGTTCAAATTGGTGGTGTGTTAGAGCCAATTGGCGCATCGCCAGTTGTGGTGGAAGATAATGCATTTATCAGTGCGGGTTGTATTTTGGTTGAAGGTGTTGTTGTTAAAGAAGGTGCTGTGCTGGCGCCTAATGTCACGCTGTCTGCGTCGGTACCAGTTTATGATGCCGTCAATGAGCATTTATTAGAAAAGGGAGCGCCGATCCCTGAAAACGCCATTGTTGTTCCGGGAACTCGTCCTGTGAATACTCCCTGGGGTAAGGAGCAAGGTTTATCGATGCAGTGTCCAATTATTGTGAAATATCGCGATAGTCAGAGTGATGCTGCGTTGGCCTTAGAGCAGGCACTGCGTTAATGAGTCATCATCCTTTTATTGAAAAAAATCAGCAGGTAATTGCTGATTTTTCGGCAACGCAAGATGTGCCATTTTATGCCTATGACATTGATGGTTTAGCTCAGCATATTAATCAGTTGGTTAATGATGATATAAAGCTGTGGTTTGCGGTAAAAGCAAATCCACTGTCAAGTATCATCAAAACATTAGCTAGCCAAGGGATGCAATTTGATGTTGCGAGTAGTGGCGAGCTTGATCAAGTACTTGCTCAAGGCGTCAAACCTGAGCATATTCTTAATACGGGACCTGCGAAATCATTAGCGCAAATCACGCACTTTTTCGAGCAGGGAGTCAGCGTATTTGTTGCTGAAAGCGTAAATCAGTTGGCGTTAATTAATCAACAGGCCAAAGAGTTTGGCGTTGTTCCGTCAATTTTGCTGCGGGTGCAGTTACGTTTTGAACAAGACAGTGATAACCCACTCGGTGGTAATGAGTTAACGCCATTTGGGCTTGGCGTTGATGAATGGAAAGAAGTCGATTTATCTCACTATCAGCACATTAACGTTGTTGGTCTGCATATTTTTCAATGGGGAAATATGCTTGAAGCTGATGCCTTAATTGATTTATGGCAGGCAATGATTGCGCCTCTTAAATCATTAGCCATTGCTTTGGAGTTTGAGCTTGCTGTGCTTGATTTAGGCGGTGGCCTAGGCGTAGCTTATGATGGTGACGACAGAAGGCTTGATTGGGAAACCTTAAAACAAGCGCTAATAAATGTAAAAGCACAAGCAGGCGTTGATGAACTATGGTTAGAGCTTGGACGTTTTGCGGTTGCTGAGTACGGCTATTATATTAACCGTGTGGTTGATGTAAAAAATAACTACCAGCAAGACTTG
>MPDF01000093.1 GCA_001874365.1 Gammaproteobacteria bacterium MedPE
ATCGGACATTACGACATAATGTTGCGAACCTTGATGCCGATTACTGTAAATGTCATGAAGTTTGCTACGTAACGTTGTCGACATCTCTGTCTGAAAAAGCCATTGATGGTCGGGTGCAATAACGGCATCTTTATCTGTCTTTTTACAGTTTGTACAAAGAGCAGCAGGCCCCAGTTTATCAATCCATTCAACAAGTATCTTGCTACGAGCATCAGTCTCCTTTAATGCTAGGTACTGAGGTAAAAGATGAACTAATTCTTGGTCCCAGTCCAACTCACCGCCGGCTATCGTCGGATGATGATATTTCAAAAACCCCCATACCTGACCTAACAGAACCAAATTTTCATGCTGAATGTCACTGAGTGATAACTGACTTACCTTGGCAATAGAAGTTGTGGGGTTTACTGGAACTGTAGTCTGAGCACCTACGTGGTGTGATATTAGCGATAAATTCAGTGTAAGGGCTGCAACAACGGGGATGAGTTTCATTAAAAATTCCATTTAGACCAATAGTAGTAGCTACGTTTATAGGGCTAAATGGAATAGTTGTCAATAATATTAATAACTAAAACAATAAGTTGCTGACAAGCATCCTACTTATTTAATTCTAGTTTAACCGCTTCAACAATCTTCGCTGGATGCTTTAGATAATGTGAATGATCAAGTAAGACGGCGTTGTCGCCCATTGCTAGCAACATGATTGGAAATGAACGCATACGGATAAGTTCTTGGATTTCACCAATATCTTCAATGATTTGCTGAGCGTCATTACTTAACTTATCCTTGAATGCTTTTGCTGGCGGTGACAGTTTTAGATCTGTCATGATGTCTTCAAAATTCGTTGGTGTATCCATGTCACTGTTTTCAACGAAATGCTGCTGCATTATTGAATTAAGAACATTCAATGCATGTTGAGGCTGCTTGTTCGTTAACCACGACATTACATTAGCAGCGATTTGTGAATTCTTTTTGTGGCCTAAATTAGCCATATATTCTTTTGAGAACTGAGCAACTGAATCATTTTTAACAGCTTGAACTTGTTTTTCACTTGGGCTGTCTTTACCCGCATAATGGGCGGCGTGCCATAAATGAAGCTCCATCTCTGGGTAGGCTTTGGCTATTTCATTAACCAAAGGTAAGCAGGCGTAGCTCCATGGACAATGTGAATCAAAAACAAAGTAAAGTTGATTTGTCATAACGGACTCTAAATAAGAAAAATTACTGGCGATCTTAGGTGGTTTCAAACTGTTTTACAATTGCTACTTAGCTTTTGATCTCACAAAAAAAATTTAAGTGTGTCGTTTAACGACTTTACGATAAAAAGATATAAAAAAGTCAACCGTTGTGCTATTTTGCGCTAAATTTTTAAAGAGTAAATTCCATGATAAATAACCTCGTACTACGTCGCTTACGTTATGCACTCAACTTGCGTGAAGCAAGCATGGTTGAGATATTTAAACTTGTTGATGTAACAATCAAAGCAACCACCATTAGTGGCTTGTTAAAACGTGAGCAGCAAGATGGTTTTATTGAATGTAGTGACGTTGTCTTAGAGCAGTTTTTAGATGGCTTGATCATCAGTAAACGTGGTCCAGCAGATCCTGCAAAAGCGCCTGCTCCATCGAATGCTAAAGTGCGCATTAACAATAATCTTATTCTAAAGAAAATTAGAGTAGCATTAGAACTGCGTGAAGAACATTTGTCAGAAATTATGCAAATCGCTGATTTTAAATTTTCAAAATCAGAAATGAGCGCATTCTTTAGAAAGCCAGGCTCGCGTCAATATAAACCATGTGGCGATCAAATGTTGCGTAATTTTCTTATTGGCTTGTGTGAAAAGAACCGCCCTGCTGAAAAGAAAGCTGAATCGAAATAAACGATTATGCGTGTTATAGGGCAATTTCCATTGCCCTATATGCCGTAGATTGCTGGCTTTAATCTACTTTTTTAAATAGCGTTTCAGTAACGTGCTCACCAAAACCCGCCCCAGCTTCCAAATAAAAGTTATAAGTTGTTTGAACACCTAGCGATTCAAGTTCACGTTGTTGATCTGGATAGTTCGCAATAGCCGAAACTTGACCATCAAAGCCAGCCGCTTTTAGCTGCTCGAGTGCTGTTAAATTCTGAATGTGTTTTGGCATAGCCAGCATAACCATTTCTACTTGGGAGTGATTCACGCGTGTCCAAAAGTCTGGGTCGGTTGCATCTGCCATGATCACATGACGCCCTCGCTCCTGATGACGTCGAACACTGTCTGGGTTTATATCAACACCAGCAACAGACGTTGGATAACTTTGGGCAATAGTTTCATACGCACCAGCACCAATTCTTCCCATACCGAAGATCAATATCTTCGCTTGGAATAAAGACATTGGCTGTTCGACTTCAAGCCTAACGGCGCGCTCGTGTTTAAGTAACCATTCTTCAATCTTTACATAGAGTTCATTTGAATGGGTGTTAATCGGTGATGCGATAATAAAGGTGAGTGCTACCGCGATGGCCATGACGGCTAACCACTCCCCAGAAATCCAACCGGAGGTCGCCGCAAGTGCACACACGATTAATCCAAATTCACTAAAGTTAGAAAGTGTAAATGAGTTAAGTAATGACGTACGTGCACGTAATCTAAATAGATTGGTCATTAAATAATATAAAGCGACTTTTAACGGCAAGATTAACACGATGAGCAGTGCTGCTATCGCAGCTTCCATTGAGATATGCGCATTCAGACCGATCGTTAAGAAGAAACCAACAAGCATTAAATCTTTAAAATTAAGTAATGATTTTGCTAATTCACCAGCCTTTTTGTGAGACGCGAACATCATGCCGATGATTAATGCGCCTAAGTCCCCTTTTAGTCCTGCGAACTCGAATGCCTGATAGCCAACAAGTAACGCAAAAAAGAAACCAAATAATGGTAATAATTCACCATGTTCAGATTTATTCAACACTTTGTAGAGTAAAGGACGCAACAACGGCAATAAAACAAGTAAACCGAGGGCCCAAATATTTGGCACCTTCCCAGTGCTGATAGCAAGAAACAGCACCGCAAAAACATCCTGCATGACCAAGATCCCGATGGATAATTTGCCGTGAATACTCGACATTTCACCACGTTGTTCTAGTACTTTAACAGCAAACACTGTGCTCGAAAAACTGAGTGCAAAGCCAATCAATAATGAGGTTTCGAACGTCAGATCAATAAACATTGGCAGACCAAAAGCGCCGAAACCTAGCATTATTGCGCTAAATAAAAGACTTGTAACAATAAGATGTATTGATGAAGGGCCCCAAACATAGGGTTTGGTGAGGCTCTTAACTTTTAACTTCAAACCAATAGAGAACAAGAGCAACGTTACGCCTAATGCAGCAATTTGATCAAGAATTGGCGTCGATTGATAACCAGCAGCGTTTAAAATAAATCCTGCGGCTAAAAAACCAATGAGGGGCGGCAACCGCAATTGTAAAATGATAAAACCACAAACAAAGGCAACAGAAAAATAGAGTAATTCCATGAGATTAGGCAGTGCCAACATCAGTTAATGATAAATAAATTCTATCACCTAACTGTGAGCTTCCCAACGATTTTTTGCCATTTTATGTCAGTAAATAGCCGAGTAGAAGATATTTAATCGGCGTCGATTGATAGTTCGTCGAGTAATGCGTCAATTTTATCTAAGCTATTATTGTCAAACATAATACCAACAAGTATTTGTCCATTTTCCGAACGATGATTTTTAACGTGGGCGTCGACTAAAAGCGGTTCATCATACCCCATTAACGTTATCGCGATATGAACAGGGCATTTTTTGACAGATGAGTTAGTGCCTTCTTGCTTAAAGGAGAACTGACAACCTCTTGGTGATATATCAACGATGTAACCACCAAGCAAGTTGCCTGCAAGTTTTCCTGCAACTAACTTTTGTGAGATTTGTGCTGGAAGATGGGTCTTCTCTCGTTGATGAGTACGAAGCTGTCTATTCTCAATTTTTGTCGGGTAGTTAAGAAAAAGAAGCTTTTCTGGGACGGTAATAATATGTTCAATAGTCGTTGAAAACGCGACACATTCGCCGCGAGTGCCTTCTACGATATAACGCACAATAACGCCATTGCCTTGAAGTAACACATCTTTATAGTCTGTTGTATTGAGTTTACTCGGAAACTTAACCAACAAATATCGACCAATATCAAGACCTATTACAGTCGGTTTTATTCTAACACCACTTAATCCACCAAGTTGTAAATCAATTACTTTTCCCGGTGTAAGGTGAGTCATAAACTCATTAACATTTAGATCGTGTGGCATCATGGCGCTATTTTTATTATTATTTTGTTTGATATGTCGCTAGTTTGCATCCAAATTAACGATTTTTCAACACTTTAGTTGCTATTTAAAGTCTATTAGTTCGATATCAAAGATCAACGTAGAGCCTGGTTTAATTTTTCCTGCGTCGCGATTGCCATAAGCAAGATTAGCTGGAATAAAGAAACGGGTTTTCTCGCCTTTTACCATCAATTGAACGCCTTCAGTCCAACCTGGGATTACTTGGTTGAGGCCAAATGAAATAGTCTTTTTACGTTCAACAGAGCTGTCAAAAACGGTACCGTTTAGTAATGTACCATGATAATGAACAGTCACATTACTGCGTGGACCGGGATGCTCACCGCCCTCACCCTGCTCTAAAACTTGATATTGCAAACCAGATTCAGTGGTAATTACACCTTCGTTTTGACTGTTACTCGCTAGAAAGGCGTTACCCTCGGCGATATTCTCTACAGCTGCTTTCTTTGCTTGTTCTGAGCGGTAAAAGAACCATGCAACAACGGCGACTAACAACGTTAAAATGACTACTTTTGACATAAGGTTTTCCAATTGAGTTTTATTGACGTCACCATACGTGAAATCAAAAATAAGTGCTAGATTTTCGACCTTTTTATGCCAAGTTAAGCAGTATTTCGTTATAGTAAGCTAATGGTTTTGTTGAGGAAACATCATGAAAAAAATTGCATTGGCGCTGATAACGTTAAGTTTAACTGGATGTTATAGCAATTGGCCTGATTTGGATAAAGCGGCCAATAACATTGAGTGTGACATGGACAAGGTTGCATTGGGAAAGATTGCCAAGCGTTTTAAAGCAGATAGTAATTTTGACGAGATTTCTAATAGCTATTCAATGGCTAAATTTGATGATGCTATCGGTATTGCATTTGACTCAAAAGGTCATATCACAACCGTCGCAAAAACTCGGTCTGAGATTCGTCTGTTTGGTTTGATGCGTAAACAGGGCGAAGTAGTCATAGTAAAACGTTGCAATAGACGAATAGCTCCGAAATTGAGTTAGATCAAAGAAAGTCCATCTATTAATGTTTCATATTTGAACGACCGTCAAAACGAATGGTACTTTAATCCTATGAGTTGGCATAGAATCGGTATAACGAATTAATTATTTAGAGATACTTCACCGTCAGTCAACTGCCCCGTTTATTGTGGTAGGAAATGGATGTGACAGAAAATAAAAGCTGGTTTTTAATTACCATAACTTCGTTAGCCTCGGTATTTATTGTTGCAAGTTTTTTTTATCTGATGAATAAGGAGTCACGATATCAACTCAAAAGTAACGATAAAACGCTATCTTTTGAATACGCCTATCTAATTTCACCTGACGATTCCCATACGTTAGAGTCTATTCTGGTTTCCAAAGAGTTTGTTGACGCTAGTCAAAAAAAGGTTGCGACAGCGCTTGGAAATCAAACGTATTGGCATCGATATACAGTACGAAATCACACGTCGCAATCGAAAGAGCTCACGCTATTTCTGGATAACTATCTGATAACAGAGCTGGATATCCATGTATTTAGAGACGGTATCAATGTCGGTAATCGGTATTTAGGAAATTCACGTTGGCCGCACGACTTAGAACATCGCGCATTACCTTCCTATAATTTCGTCGCTCCACCCAATAATCACACAACATTTTTTATACGCAGTCAATCAGACGGCAGCGCGAACTTACCTTTTGCATTGTTTTTCTCTCAAGATTTTAATAACTATAAGCAATATTTATTTTTGTTGTGGGGAACGCTCATTGGCCTTGTGTGTGTGATGGCATTCTATAACGTTATTTTGTATATAGCCGTACGTGATATCGTTTATGTGTATTACGTTGGTTACATCATTACAGTTTTGCTGGAAATGGGCTTGCTTCACGGCTTCATTATCTATTTGTTACCTAACCCAATAGTTGATTTTTTTACCACTTACCTCACCGTCGTCCATTACCTCATTATTTTCTTCGGTTTGTTGTTTGCCCTTAAATACTTAAGATTTGAGAATGATGATAATTCAGATAATAAAATTGGTAAGTTTATCGCGTACAGTATGCTACCCATTGCGCTCTCAACGTCTACATTGCCTGAATTCGTTGCTGTTCAAATCTATTTTGTGATTCAAGGTTTCATCTATATTTTCATTCTGTATTTACTGGTGCGTAAGTTTAAAGAAAATTTCTCGTGGGCAAAGTATTACTTCATTTCATGGATGCCTGTCTATTTCGGCGGCGCAATCACACCGCTATTTTTAACTGGTTATATTGAATATGATTTTTGGACTCGAAATGCACTGCTAATTGCTGTCATGGTCGAGGCAAGTTTGATATCTATGGGACTCGCATCACGCCTTCGTTCAAATGAGAAGCAGATTTTATATCACGTTACACACGACCAAATATTTGACGTCGCCAACAATGCAATGTTGGTTCAAGCGGTAAGAGAGCGCAAAAACAGCGGAAACAATTGTTATTCGATAGTCGTGGCAGAAATTCGTAATTACCATACATTTTCGCCCTACCTTACCACACGACAATTAAGAGATCTGTTATATACCGTCGCTCAGTCAGTGCAACAAGGTCTTAAGGTCGAAAAGCTGGTATGTATTGATGATAGTAATGAAGCGTTATCCTTTAGTTTCATTGCAAAAGAAGGAGTCCTCGGTTTTTGTGTGAACCATATAAATGCGAGTTCGATTGGAGCATCATTAGCAAAGATTAACGATTTGTTTCCGATACATTTCTCATCAGATAAAATGGACCTTAGTATTCATTGTTATTTTGGATTTGCATTATCGACTGATGGAACCCATCCGACACAGGTAACAAACAAAGCCTTGCAAGTACTCAATACTGCACGCAACGATGTAAACGCCTATGCGCGATATACGTCTTGGATTGCCAATGAAGAACAGCGAAAAATATTATTAGTCGCAGAGCTTCTAAAAGCAATTGAGTCTAATTCGTTGGAACTTTATCACCAACCTCAAATTTCGTTGAGCGAAAATGTAGTCTGTGGCAGTGAAACACTACTCCGTTGGCAACATCCCACACTCGGATTTATTCCCCCGGATGAGTTCGTTCAAATTGCTGAAGATACCGGTATCATCGCGCAACTGACCCATTGGGTTGTACGCCGTTCGTTTGAACAGCATTTGAAGATTCACCAACAGGGGTTTGTTCAAACCTCATCAGTGAATTTGTCAGTCTATGACATTATAGATGACCGATTATGCTCCTTTGTTATTGAGCAAGCAAAGAAGAATGGAGTATCGCCAAACTCAATCATTCTTGAAGTAACCGAAACCTCCAACATTAACGATACCTATCGCTTCAAAAAGAACTTGGCCAAATTGGCAGACGAAGGATTTAAAATTGCTATTGACGACTATGGTACCGGCTACTCGTCATTAAGCTATTTAAGTGAGCATCCAATCTACGAGCTAAAAATTGATAAAAGCCTGATTACCGATTTAGCGCAATGTACCAAGAATGAACTTATTGTTAACGCAACATTGTCAATGGCCAAAAGTCTAAAAATCAAGGTCGTAGCAGAAGGCACGGAAGATCGTGAAGTCATTGAGATGCTGAGCAAATTAGATTGCGATATTGCTCAGGGCTACTATTTTTCGAAGCCTATGCCGATTGACGACTATCTCAATTGGCTTAAAGAACAAGAGTTGTCAGCACAACAAAAAAGAAGTCGTCGGATCTTACATATTTAATGTGTTACTTGCGACTCAACAATCGCAATAATATCTTTAACAAGTGTCTGTTTTGGTCGCTCTACAATTCGACCGATTTCTTTATTTTCGCTAAAGACGACAAAAGTCGGCGTGTATTTTAAGTCATACTTTTCACTGGCTGTCTTTTTATAATCGACGGCGATCAGTTTTGTGCTGAGATTACTATTTTGGGCGTGCTCAAGTAGTTTTAATAAGCGAGGTACTTCACGGACGCTGTCGTGACACCAGGTACCAAAAAGTACATGAATTTCTAATGGTTCATTAATAGATTTAAGCGCAGCAATCTCTTTTGCATCAATTTCAAAATCGGTAAACTCCTCGTTGAATTCATCAAAAGTTGTTAGTAACTTGCTTGGCTTAATCTCACCGACGAATAATTTGTCAGATGCGCAAGACGCTAAGGTAATGAACATGGTGCTGGTGACCATGAGCATTGAAAGTAGTTTTTTCATATTCTAAGGTTCCGTTTTGGTAACTTTAAGTCTGTTATTAGTATCTCTTGAGGTACGAATGAGTTCGTCACCTTGTGCAAGTGGTCCCAATTTGGCCATGCGATCATAAAGCACGACGTTAACGGTGGCTGCTAAATTCATGCAACCTACAGTAGGAATGTAAATAACGTGCTCGCACCATGCTACAACATCCTTATCAAGTGATTTGTCTTCAGGCCCAAAGATGTAATAGGCATTATCAGGATGTTTAAAATCAACCAGTGATGTTGCGCCTTCGACTAACTCTATCGCAACGGGAACACAGCCTTGAGGCAGTGACTCTTTAAAATTTTCTGTGGCTGCAAGGGGAATTCGTCGACTGACATTTTTAGTGTCTGTATGTAATTTTTGCCCACGACTCATCGCGTTGTCGAAGCGTTTTCCAGTATAGAAAACGCCATCAGCGTTATAACAACCGGCAGCGCGCATAACACTACCGACATTATCAGGACTTTTGGGATTGGTTAATCCGATATAGGCTTTTTGTTGAAGCTGGCTCATTGATGTTTAAATTATATAACTTCGGTGGCGACAGTGTACCTTAGCGTTTTTTGCTTGCAAGACACCATTTGTTAAAGCATGTGTTTAACCAAAATTTGTTTGTGACAAAATGGGCATTGGGCAGCTAATCACAGTAACGTTTTCATAGCCGACGCGGGCAAGTTGTTCAGCAGCGAAAATTGCTCGTATACCACTGGCACAATGTAAATAGATTGGGCGCTTGGCATCCTTCTCGAGATCTAACATTTTCATCTCTAATAGGCCACGAGGAATATTAATACTGTTAGCAGCGACAATTTGTTCACATTCGGCTGGCTCTCGAACATCAATAAGCAAACCACGATTCGCTGAAATTTCCTGAGCAGCCGTCTCTGCGGTGATAATTCGTGTTGATGGCTTAATCGTGGCCACTAAATCCGGAATAGTTTTTAACATGTGCGTGTTCCTTAGGTAATATGGTGTAAGAATATCGTATCAATCTATATTAGCAAGGGCTAATTTAATGAGATATACTTTTATAAAATAGCGCCCTAATTGTTGTACTAAGTAAGGTTATTCATGTCTCCAGAATTAATGGCAGAAAAAGCCGCGGTGGTTGAATCCGTATTGAAAATGATGGCAAATCGTAATCGTCTAATGATTTTATGCAGCTTATTGGACGAAGAACATAGTGTTACACAGCTCAATGACATCGTTCCCCTATCTCAGTCTGCGTTATCTCAACACTTAAGTGCGCTGCGTCAAGCTGAACTTGTGGCGACAAGACGCGATGCTCAGACCATCTATTATCGCGTTGCAAGTGACAGTGTCCGTGCAATTTTAGCAACGCTTTATGAGCAATATTGCCAAGAATAATTTGTTAAAAATCAGGCCTGTGATTGTTCTCAGGCCTTTTTTAATGACGTTTAAATGTTAATCACCCAATGATCTAAATCAAAAAGGAAGACGTTTCACAATCGATCATTTGATGCACTAATTCAACTTATGCTATAGATAAGCATAATTAACTAGTCATTACGTACTGTTAATTACCTATAACTAATACTATATCATTAGCTGTTGTTTACCTTAGGAGGTAAAGCGTGCTCGAAGTATCTAAACCTATTGCTGTTATAAGCGCTCTCGTTTCATCATTAATCATCGCTAATCCTGTACAAGCAAAAACAGAAAAGCTCATGGCAGAACATATGGCCGTGATGGATCTCGTGCAAACTAAAGACGCAACTCATCAGGTGCAGCAATCGGGAGCGTGGTCAGATCCTAATACATGGGGCGGCGTTCAGTTAATGCCAACTGATAATGCGCGTGTTTATGTTCCGGCTGGTATCACCGTTAATGTTGATAGCGTAGTGGAAGCGGCACTGATGTCAGTGCGAGTCGATGGAAAATTAGCATTTAGCCCGTCTAATAACTCACAACTGATATTTGATACGCTGGTGGTCACTGCTCAAGGTGAACTACAAGTGGGATCTGCTGAGCAACCCATCGCCAAGAACATTAGCGCTAAACTTATTGTTCATGATGGTAATAATGGATTTGAAACTCAGGATATTAACAGCCCTGACTACGATCCCATTAAACTTGGTCAAGGTATTGTGGCTTTTGGTAAAGTCGTCATGCACGGCCGGATCAAAACACCGTATGCGGCGTTGCCAAAAGTAGAAGCTGGTCAGCAAGTTTTGTCCTTTTCGGATGGCATCCCAAAAGGTTGGGCTAAAGGCGACACATTGGTGTTACCCGGTGTTACTCGAAATGGCTTAGGCGATGAAGTCGTGACGATAAAACGAATTAAACGTGCTAAGAAAGAAGTGCTACTAACTACCCCTACTCGTTTTGAACATATTCCTGTTTCACACAATAAACCCGGTTTAGCGTTAGTTATTCACGTTGCTAACTTAAGCCGTAATATCGAAATTAGTACGAGTAAGGAACACCGGGAAACATTTGCAGAGCATCAAGTGACTAAAACACGCAAAAATAGTCTGCCAACAACAGAGCTTATTGGACGTGGCCACATTATGTTTATGCATTCGAATCAAGCGGATATGAATTATGTGTCGTTAACCCATATGGGGCGAACGAATAAATTGATGGCGGTTGATGATTCCTATGTTATGGATGATGGCAGTTTTCATGTCGGTACCAATCCTCGCGCACGTTACCCAGTGCACTTTCACCGCGCTGGTCACGATTCGTCTCCAGCTAAGATCAAAGGCTGCACAGTTTCTTACTCGCCGGGTTGGGGATTCGTCAATCATTCAAGCTATGCACAAATTACCGATAATGTCGCTTACGATGTCAAAGGCGCAGCGTTTGTATCGGAGGCTGGTGATGAAGTCGGTGCTTTTCGACGAAACCTTGCAATAAAAACACACGGCACAGCAACACCGGATATCGACTTTCAAAAAACAGTTCGAGCAAGTATTAGTAATGACTTAGGTCGTGAAGGCGATGGTTTTTGGATTGAATCTAAAACACTAACAGTTTCAGACAATATCGCGACAGGTTTTATGGGGACAGGCTTCACCTTCTGGGGTAACTTTTTAGATGGTGCAGATTCCAACCTACTCGATGTAAAGCACACTCGAGAGCCTGAGTTGGCAGCGGCAGATGTCGTTCAATTGCGTGCTGATGAAGTAAAAGGCATGCTGGCACAAGATAACAATCAAGCTTATGGCGGTGTTAAGGCTATGCACACGGGCCATTTGAATCAACAAGCTAATATTAATAATTTTTTAGCGCACGGCGTGTTGTATGGCGATAGTCGTTGGTATGCCAGTGGTAAGTTCTTTAGTGGACTAACACTCATTGGCGATCTTGAGAATCCTCAAGGAATTGGTGTTGAAGGACACAGCAATAGTGCGAATATTCAGTTTGAAAATGTACATATCGAAGGGTTTGAGCAAGGCCTAATCTTTTCACCTCGTCACGGCACAACATTTGTTAATCACGGTTACTTTAATAATGTAACGGATATCACCTTTAGAAAACGTTACAACTATGGTCATCAAGCCACTGTTATTGGAGATGTTGTCTTTGGTGAATTGACTGATAACGCACTGCAAGGAAGAGTACAGCAGCGATTTGTTGGTAAAGGCGAAATTCATGGCCCAGCAGGTGAAGGAGTTGTTCCTTTGCTGCCTTCAGTAATGAGTGTTGCCATCAACGGAATGGAAAATCCGCTAGCATCATATC
>MPDF01000094.1 GCA_001874365.1 Gammaproteobacteria bacterium MedPE
ATTTCAACGGCTGGCGGTGTGTAGTCCACTCTATTATTATTTTTTATAAACTGATATGCGATAGTAGATAATAAAACTATGGCTGCAATGAAAAACAGTACTTTGTTAGAACTTTCTATAAACTTCATAAATTTAACTGACATTTAATGTCCCTATTATTGCGGTGAGATCTGACAAAACTATTGGATAATTTGAGGAAGCATAACATAGTGGGTCGTTTCTGAAGTAGCTCAATTTCTTGTTTTTTAATGTATGATTTGACGCTGACGCTTAAATAAATGTGATGAACCACTGATGAAAAAAATAATAATATTTAGCCTTATTTCAACGCTGTTGTTAGCCGTAGGCAACCATAGCTATGCAACAGAAAAACTAATAGAGCCAAACGGCATGTTCTTTAATCGCTTTAGTGGTGGTTTTAGCGGTACAGAATGGTTTCAGACGTTTTATGTACCTGAGACTCAGCAATATCACATGGCTGATATTTTTGGTGGCGGTTTTCTTGGGGTTATTAACACTGATGGCAAAGTGATTTTAGAGGGAAAGCTTGGCAAAGGGGAGTTTAGCGATAGCGATCATTACATCGTTAAACCAACTTTAGGCGGTACGTTGTTTACCTTTGTGTGTAATCGCGCGCCGTATACTGATAAAGATTTCATATTGAAACTCGATAAACCGCACGCTGCTAACGCTAAGTTATCAGGGCAATGGCGCGCGACTATTGAAGTTATTAATCCAGAAACTGGCGCCACCAGTGATAAGAAAACACAAGTTATTATTGTCAAATCGAGTGGCACGACATTGCGCATTACGGATCCCCAAGGCCAGTTTATGCAAGGCGTATTTGCTAGCAACAATACGGTGGCATTTCGTAAAATAGTACCAGAGCCAACTAAAGTTGGTTTCGCCTCTTTTGAAGGCTCAGACGTTAACGTTAAGCAAAACATTTTGGGACAAATTGAGTTCACTGGCGACAATAAATTTAGTGGTATTTTCTTAATGCAAACTCGCACACCACTTGGCTCTCAAGAACAAAAAATGCTGCGTTACACGGCGACGAGAAAGCCATTGCTTTAGATCAATATTCACACCGCTTACTGGTGGTAAGTTATCCATAGAATCTATCTAAGGAGAGCACCACTATGAGCGCGATGTTTTTTATGCCATCAATTAATCTGATGGGAGAAGGCTGTGTAACACAAGCTGTAGAGTTTATTACTGGGCAAGGATTTAAGAAATGTCTTGTGGTAAGTGACACCGTGCTAAATGAAATTGGCGTTGTTAAAGGATTTACTGATTTACTTGATGCGGCCGATGTGCAAAGTGTGGTGTTCGATAAGGCGCAGCCTAATCCAACCGTGAGTAATGTTGAAGCGGGAGTTGAAGTACTTAAGCTGCACGATTGTGATTTCGTTGTTTCTTTGGGCGGCGGCTCACCTCATGATTGCGCCAAAGGCATCGCACTAGTAGCGACAAATGGCGGTGAAATTAGTGATTATGAAGGCGTAGACAAATCGGCCAACCCACAGTTGCCATTAATTGCTATCAACTCGACAGCTGGTACGGCGTCTGAAATGACGCGCTTTGCGATTATTACCGATGAAGTACGCCACGTAAAAATGGCGATTGTTGATAAGCACACCACGCCTATTTTATCGGTTAACGATCCTTCGATGATGACGGGCATGCCACCGTCATTAACTGCTGCAACAGGCATGGATGCATTAACGCATGCCATTGAAGCCTATGTTTCAACGGCGGCGACTCCACTAACCGACGCGGTCGCGTTAAAAGCCATCACGCTAATCAATACGTACTTACCGACAGCCGTTGAAAACGGTGAAGATATCGAAGCGCGTGAGCAAATGGCCTACGCCCAGTTTATGGCTGGTATGGCATTTAATAATGCGTCGCTCGGATACGTGCATGCGATGGCGCATCAACTCGGCGGTTTTTACGACTTACCGCACGGGGTGTGTAATGCCGTATTATTACCACATGTTCAGCGATATAACGCACAAGTTGCGCCGCAGCGATTAACTGACGTTGCTCAAGCCTTGGGCGTAAATACCGCAGATTTTTCCGCAGAGCAGGGCGCGGAATTGGCCATTGAGGCTATCGAGAAATTAGCCAAAAAAGTGGGTATTCCTGCGGGGTTAAGAACGTTAGATGTTTTGGAAAAAGACATTCCAACATTGGCGGATAATGCACTCAAAGATGTTTGCGGCCTAACGAATCCGAAACAGGCAACGCACGAAGAGATTTGCGCTATTTACCAAGCGGCAATGTAATTAATACAGTGCCATAAAAAAGAGCCAAAACAGTTATCTGTAATGGCTCTTCGACTATTGCTTTTCGCTATTACTATTTTATTGCTGGTTTATTTGATTTGGCCAGCTTCACATTGTTCCCATTTACTAGAGCTACTGCTGCTTGCGCCTAGCCAGTTTTCGTAAACAAAGGTGATTTCCGGAATTTCTTTGATATTAAATGAGAAATGGAAACCTTCTCCGCGATCTTCTGTTCTGATACAGGGAATAGCTCGCATCCAAGTTCTAAACTCTAGTGTTTCGCCTTGTTTAATCACTTGGCCATCTTCTAAATTTTCAAAACGAGGGGTTAAATCTGCTAGGCCACCATTAATGTGACTAACTTTGACGTTTTCGATGGTGTAGTCACCATCAACGGCTTCCAATACCCAAGCAATCGCACTATCGTCTTCGATAGGACGTGTCGTTGGACGAGAAATATATCCAAAAGGTGGTTTGTTTTCATAAGGTAGCGGATGCCATAGATCACCGCTTGAACTTACGTTGCGCAGTCGAACACCTTTGGCATTTTCGAAACTATCTACTGTAACAACAAAGTCATATGGTTCAGCATCATCGATAAGGTCAGTAGCGTAGTAACGGAAGGTGTATTCTCCCGGTTTACTAAATACTTTGCCACGCGTATTTGGACAGTCTTCTTCACTCGGCGAGCTAGTAAATTCACCGCCTTCAGGTGTTTTCGTTAATTCGTTATACACGTGGTCAAAAATATTGATTTCATCGCCATCAGGATCAACGACAATTGGGCGATGTAGCAGCGACATACAAGGTAAGATTTGGTAGTAATTTTCGCCAGGATTTAAGCGGCCCCAATTTCGCGCCCATACCACTGAACGAATCTCAGGTTTTGTGTTTGTTGTCTTAGCAAAGCCAGTATCTTCTTCAAATGATTTGGCACGTAAACCGCGATCATCTTCGACAATTAAGCGTGCAGTATATGACCCAGGAACATCTGTGGTTACTTTGGCACGGCGTAATTCGCCGCTCTTCGGCTCAATAGCAGGTTTAATAACGGCTTTACTGCCGTCTGGTTTGTCAACAAGCTCCCAATGGAAGGTCATAGGATCACTGTTTGGATCGCGGCTTGACGCGTCAAATACTAAGTCTTTACCAACGAGTACTGATGTTGCTTGCGCCTCGACACCACGTGTTGACGGTTGACCGTTTACTTGGCCAATAAGCGCTTGCATATTGGCTTCAGTAGTTAGGTTGTTCACGCCGTCAGAAACAGTCATACGCACGCGATATTGACCGACAACATCTAATTTCTGAATTTTTTTTCCTAACGGTTTCCAGCTACCAATATTCACTAACTCAACTGTGCTGTCTGTGGGCTTTTCAATAAGTTCAGCGCTAATAACCTGAAGCGCTTCACCTTCGGGATCGTAACCGACAAAGTTGAATTCAGCGCGTAAGCCAACTTCTTGTTCGCCAACGCTGTAAGATGGGTAGTAACCTGTGGCTACCAAGCGACCAATTGGTGCAGCGTTTGTTGTTGAAGCAGCATCTTTTTCTACAGTAATAGTAACGTCTTTATCTTCACTCTTACGTTGGCCATCAAAGACAAATAATTTTAATTTATATTCACCAGCAGCTACTGGCGTGAAACGTACCGAATCTGTATTAGTGTCGAATAACTCCGGAATAGGTAAAGCACTTGGAGCAACTGGACTTGATGACCAAGACCAACGATATTGCAGTGTTTCGCCTTCTGGATCGCTACTTTCGCTACCGTCAATCGTCACCTCTTTGCCTAGTGTAACGGTCATGTCCTGTGCTTTAGCCATTGGAGGAACATTACCAGAGGCAACTTTTACAACCACTGCAACAGGCTTTGACGAAATATCATTAAACTTCACGATAAGTTCAAGCGTGTAATCACCTTCAAAGTCTAGGTTAATGCTAGCTTGAGCTTGATCAGCATTATTTAAATAACCCGCACTGTCCTCTGGCTTTTCTTTTAGTGTCCACTGATAAACTAGATCACCAGTTTCTCCCGTCGGTAACGTACTTTTACTTGCGTCTAGTCCAATGTTGTCGGTGCCAAGTGTCACGTTATAAATTGTTTCTGAATGCGCAACAGGATATGGGCTGGTGGCAGTAATAGTCATGCGCTGGGCTTCACTTTTTACTGTTCCATCATCAACCACTAGGCTAATGATGTATTCTCCAGCTAAATCGGCGGTAAAGTCTGTGCTGTTAGTCTCAGCATTAGACAGTGCTGCCATGCTTAATTCTGGACGTGAAATTAACTGCCATGCGTAAGTCATATTAGCCTGACGAGGCGTGGTACTGCTGCTGGCATCTAAATCGACTTTTACACTGCCATCTTTTAGTGAAAAAGTGCTACCCGTGGGCGCTTGCACAGTAAATGCCGCCGTTGGTTTTTCTGGTGGCTTATTGTCGCTGCCGCCACATGCACTCAGCATGAGTGACAAGCCGATAGTGGCCAAAAGGCCAAACGTACGTTTCATTGGTAATTCTCCATTAAAATTGAAGGTTTAGGCCGAAGCGAGCAGTTCTGCCAGGGGCAGGAACTAAGCCAAGGCTCAAAGCGTCGAGGTAGTAGCGATCCGTTACATTGTCGATTGTGAAATCTATAGTGACTTGATCGTTGAATTTGTATTTGGCGTATAGGTCAAACGTGCGGTAACTTTCCCACAAGACAGGAGGGTTAAAGCCTGTCTCAGCGTTATATCTTGGTACTGAGTTACGATTTCCAATAAATGTGGCGCGCGCGCCAAACTCTAAGCGTTGTTCTAATAGGCGGGCACCTAAGTGCAGACTGGCATGCCAATCTGGCGGGATCATATTGTTGACGTAGCTGTTTTCGATTCCCCAATCGGTGCAATAAAATCGGACATAACTACCGATGTGACAGACTTCAATGTGGTTGTATTTAGTGGCCTTAAACTCTGCCAACCACGCCGTCGCGTCGTAACTGACATCAACCTCAATTCCTTCTAAGTCGAGGCTCTTTATATTTCTAAGTCGAAAAAAATCAAGACCTTGTTGGCGCTCCTCAAAAGCATTACGTGTTGTCCGTGTTAGATAATCGTCGACATGGTTGTCAAAATACGCAATTTTCGCTCGCAGTTGATGTTGGTTGTTAAATAGAGATTTATCAACGTAGCTAAGGCCTAATTCATTGTTTTTAGCGTGTTCAGGTTTTAGTGGTATATCTAATGCCGGACTTACCGACCAGCCTGATGTGTTTTCAAAAAGACTTGGCATGCGCAGCGCTTCAGCATGGCGTAAATAAACCATCAGTTTGTCAGTCGGCTTCCATGTCACTGCGACAAGTGGCGCACTACCAGAGCGGTCATTTTTGAAATAGACAGGAAGGCAACCGCCATCGTTGTTATCAACGCAGGCTGGATCGCTTGTTTCTAAGGGCAGAGGATTATTGTCTTTTGAACTGAATTGTGTGTAACGGGTTCCAATATCGAGGCTCCACTGTGGCATGAAATTCCATTTCAAGGCACTGAAAACACTAAACTCACGACGCCAACCACTACGAGAACCAGCATAAGATCCTTCTGCTTGTGGTGTGTCGGTATCCATATCTTCCCATTGGCCTGAAAAACCATAATTCAGCGTCATTTCACCCCAATTAAAGAAGCGCATACTATTGGTAACGTCCAATCCCCACCGTTGATAATCGTCGGTGCGATTGGTATTGCTATCAAGCTCAATTGAACCAACGCCAGGTGTGTTTAACGTTGTGACTGCATCGCTGTGCCAAAGATTAGCCCGTAAATCTATCCAATCATTCTCAACGGGTTGCCAGCGATAACGCGCTGTGTAAGTTTTGTTAAGGACTTCGCTATCTATCCATTGTCTGACTTGACCAAATCTTAGGAGTTGTGACGGCATCATTTCGCCATAAGCACTATCGTAATGGATGTGGCTAAATTCCAAATTTTGATCGTTTGGTAAAAAGTAGCTGGCTTTTAAGAGCAAAGATTCACTAGAAAAATTGGTATTAGGGATGCGTTCACCGCGACGAAAGCGAGAGATGTACTCAAGGCCTACTTGGGTTTCTGTATACCACGCTAATTTTTCTGACTCACCAATAGTTAACTGTGGTGTTGTGCCTTTGGTTCCTGCGTAGTAAGCGCCTTGCTCGCGTTTGGCGTAAGCGAGTACAACATCGCCCCAATCAAAGCGCTTGCCTGCGGCAAGGCTCGCGGCATAGCTATCGAAATTTAATAGGCTAGGGCGATTCATTCCTCCATCGGGTGCGAATTTCTCTGGCATTTGGTTTTGCTGTGTACAATCGCGTGAAAATCGGCAATCAGAGCGATAAACAGTTGAAGAAATAATTCTCGCTGAGTCATTGTCGATGCGCGCAGGTGCACCGGGAATGTAATAACCTGCGTAGGTTCCTGCAGCTGGGGTTGATGAACTGTTGCCAATGCCCGATGCTCGAAATCTAAATCCTGATAATTTGCCTTGTTTGACAATGTCGTTGATGCCTAAAGTGTTAACACTGACAATGCCACCGCTAGCGCCTGTACCTTGAGCTATCATGGTTGGCCCCTTGGTGATTTGTAGATTACCAATGAGATCAGGATCAATGTAACTGCGACTAGATACTCCTGAATATCCGCGATAGACAGTGGTTTCTTGGCGACTTCCGTCAACTAAAACAGGTACACGTCCTTGGCCTTGCATACCGCGAATATTGACATCTAAGCCACCTGAATTACGATTTTCACTAATTAACACACCGGGAGTCCCTTGAAATATATCGCCGACTGATGTGCCGCGAAATCGCTCAATATTCTCTTGTGTAATGACATTAACCGACGCCGATTCGCGATAAGCTTTGTCTTTTAGTTTGCTACGCTGACTCTCGACTTTGATGGTGTTAAGTGTCGTACCCGTTTCATTGTTACTGATTTGAGACTTTTTCTTGATTACCCAAGCGTTGTTAGCCACTTTAATTGGCATGAGTGTTGTGTTTTGCAATAGCGTGAACAATGCGATGTCCACACTGAAATTGCCATTAAATGCAGCGACTGAAATACCTTTTAAATCTTGCTCTTCGTACGAAATAGTTAACTTAGCCTGACGTGAAAATTGGTTGAGCACATCACTAAGCTCACCGGCAGGAAGGTTAAAGCTAACAGCTGGTTGATTTTGTGCGTAAGCATTTGCTGTTGTGGGCAATGTTGCTGAGCTAATCGCAAGCAAAGAGATTAGACAAAGTGATTGTGTTGTGCGGTTAAGCATTAGTTTTAGGCTCTAAATTTCAGTTGATACTTATGAGCCGAATGAGATTTAAAAAACCGTAAATAAAATTGAGAATTATTTTCAATTAGGTGAGATGGTTGCCCAAAATCGTGTTAAATAACGTACTTTAGCACCTACTGTTAATGCAATAGTCTTGAGAATACTATCGATATCAGTGAGTTGATAAACACCAGAAATGAGTGCATTGTCTAATTTAGAGTCACACTTTAAATAGCCGGGATAATAGTGGGATAGCTCTTGTAAAAAGGGCTTTAGTGGCATGTTACGCACAGAAAATACACCTTCAATCCAGCTGGTGTAATCAAAGATGTTGTTATCGATTGATTCAACCTTTCCATAATCTAGTTTATAGGTTCTTCCTGCTTCAATAGTCAATCGGTTATTGGTTCCTTGTGCAAGTAAGGATGCTTTACCTTGTGACATTTGAACAATTGCATGATCACCACTGTGCCTAACGAAGAGTTGACCTTTAGCGGTCATTAATTTGCCAAATGGAATTTCAATATGCAGTGGTGATCGTGCTTGGAATACGGATAATGCCATTTCTCCACGAGTTAGCGATATGTGACGCTTTAAAGGCGAGAATTCGACTTCGACGGTACTGTCGCGGTTTAACCACAATTCGCTATTATCGGCGAGTGTATGAAAATGAGCATTCCCAGCTGCGGCATAATCTGCTTGCATAAAATCAATAGCACCTTGATGCTTAGCGATAATGCCAATAGCGCCTAGGGTTAATGCTGAGCCAGCTAAACGTTTTATTGCTCGACGACGACTCATATCTTGATAGTCTGAATCTGTTTTTAGCAGCGTATTTTTTACGAGGTTGATGGCTCCATGCGTACCTGTAAATGTCGCATTAATATGATTGAGGCGTTGCCAAGCGAGTTCGTGATCAGGATCTTGTGCCCGCCATTGGTTACACGCATTAATCGTTGATAATGGGTTTTCGCTGGATTCAATTTGCACGTGCCAATTGATTGCCTGATGAACAATAGACTCTTCAATAGGGTAGGAATCTAACGAATGTGAAAATTGGTTCATCGCATTAATACTCTTGTAGATAACTTGCTTTGTAGCATTGCAACATGGCCTTGGCGATATACTTTTCAACTGACGATAAGCTGACTTCTAGTTCAGTTGCAATATTGCGATAACTGATCCCTTCAAGCCTTGCCATTAAAAATGCCTGTTTTTCGATGGAGCGCAAACCGTCGAGCAATTTATCTATTTGGACTAAAAGACTAAACACTAGCCATTGTTCTTCACAAGATGGTTGTTCTGCTTCAGGCAGGGTAGCGAGCATCGCGAGATAGTTTTTTTCTAGCAGTTGTCGTCGGGCCTGATCGACGAGTAGGTTATTGGCAATTTTGGCAAGCCAAGAGCGCGGGCTTTGAATTGTTTCGATGACTTGTGGTCGGTTAAGCAAACGAATAAAAGTATCTTGTGCTAAATCTTGAGCACAATCCCAGTTTGGAGAGCGCCTAGCTATCCAACGCACCAGCCACTGATGGTGCTCTTGATAGAGTTTATTTAACCCTGCATTTGCGTCAAATTTGCTGGCCAACAGCTGAAGTCCTTTAAGCACATCAAAAAATAGGTCGAAATTGTAAATGATATTTATTATCATTTGAAGGGTGTTTTAATACTAATTAGACCAATAGCGAAAAAAAGGATGAGTTAATTCATCTTTCATTCGTCATTATTAATAATGACCTCGTAATTTAAATCTGAATAATTCAACCAATCAACAATAAGGACTTGGTTATGTTTGCCAAGAAGTGCTTTCACTTTGTATTGCTAAGCGCAATAAGTTTTCTCCTATTTTCATCAGAAGTTGCCGCCAAGGTTACTCCTGCGCATGATCTTTCGCCGTGGGGCATGTATCTAGCGGCAGACAATGTGGTGAAATCTGTCATGATTGGTTTAGTGCTTGCGTCTTTGGCCACTTGGACCATCTTAATTTATAAAACAATACAATTGCGCCGTGCTAAAAAGCACAGTGAACAGCTATATTCTCACCTGTGTGAATGTGCCAGCTTTGACCATATTGATATGAGAGACCAGCAATCTCAAGTGCTTCGATTAGTACAAGTGTGCCATCAAGAATTTGCATTGAGCTTAAAAGGCGTTGTTTCTGAGTCAGGATTAAAAGAGCGAGTTAACGCTCGATTAGAACGTACCAAAGCGAGTATTCTGGCGCAATCGAATCAGGGTACTGGCTTGTTAGCTACCATAGGTTCTGTTGCTCCATTTATCGGTTTATTCGGTACGGTATGGGGCATTATGAATAGCTTTATCGGCATCGCTGAGAGTCAAACGACTAATCTGGCAGTTGTCGCCCCTGGAATTGCAGAGGCGTTACTCGCCACCGCAATGGGATTAGTTGCAGCCATTCCAGCGGTAATGACCTATAACTTTTTTACACGCGTTATTAACAGTTACAAAGCCGTGTTAACAGACATCACTAGTGCGTTAATGATTTTGTTGAGTCGAGAGCTAGATCAGACAAACGAGAGTGCTAAAAAATTAACGCTATCTATCTTAACTACCGCGAACGAAAACGTTGCTAATGAAACCCACATCACTGAAGAGCGCGTACCTGAAACAGTGCAAGAGGCGAGCATTTAGATGGCGTTTAATATGCACAATGACGATGAAGAACTTCAGGAGCAACACGACATTAACGTCACACCATTTATCGACGTGATTTTGGTGTTACTCATTATTTTTATGGTGGCCGCTCCATTGGCCACAGTGAGTGTTCCAGTTAATTTACCGACATCTACAGCGAGTAAAAAGGCACCTGATTTAGAGCCAATATATCTAACGCTGCAAAAAGATTTATCCTTGACCTTAGGAGAAAGTCAGGGTGTAACACTTACTAATTTATCTAAGCAATTAATGGTTAGTGAAATCGATGTTGAAAGGCAAATATATCTACGTGCTGATGAAGTTGTGCCATATGGCGATTTAATGGAAGTAATGAATGTATTGGCACAAGCTGGTTATGTAAGAATTGCACTAATGGCGCTCGAAGGTTCAGCGGCGTCATAATGATGAATGAGTTCTTTAGGATATTAGGCCAACCGCAATGGCGCCCATTGCGTTGGGTGTTGGCTATGCTTATCGCAGTACTGGTTCATGTGGTAGTCATTACCTTAGTTTTATGGCGGCCCAACGCTGCACTAGAATTGGCACCAGCTGCTGCTCCACAGATTTTTCAAGTGAGTATGGTGGCAGCACCAAAATCGACGATGATGCAGGAAGAATCAGAACCCCAGCAAGCAGTAATCCCTCAGGTAAAACAGCCTATTGTAGTGCCGACTCAATCGGAGGTGATTGAAATTGTCGAGCCAGTTAGCAATAAGATATCTGACTATGTTGTAAAAAAACAAAAAAAATTACCGAAAGAAACAAAACAGATCGTTGAAGAGTCAGTAATAGAAGATGTGACACCCATTGTTGAAGAAGTGACGATAGAAAAAGAAGTCGAAAAAACAGTTAATCAAGAGCAAAAGATGCAACAAGCTCAAGCCAGTAGTGTTCCTTCTCTGAGTCAAACTAAAGAAGCAGAACAAGCATCAGCACCGCGCGTTGGTGCTTTGAATGAGCTTGAAGCACAGGCAATAGTCAGTTGGAAAAACAATTTAGCAGCTCACCTCGAACGCAGAAAGCGCTATCCAAGAGCAGCACAAATTCGCGGTCAGCAAGGAGTGCCTTGGGTTAGCTTTACGATGAATCGATTGGGAAATGTACTTAACGTAAAATTGCATCGCTCTAGTGGTGTGGAAATATTAGATCGCGAAGTGCTCGCGTTAGTACAGCGTGCGCAGCCACTGCCAATACCACCGGAGCATACGCCAGATAGCGCATTAATAATTACAGTGCCTGTGGCGTTTTTTATTCAATAGAGACAATAAAAAAGGAGCTAAGAATAGCTCCTTTTTTAAATGTTAAGTCGCCGCGAAATTATTTATAAAACGCTTCGATAGTGCCTTTTACTTTGACAAGCAGTGGGTTGCCACGGCGATCTAACGCTTTGCCTGCTGCAACTTTTACCCAGCCTTCGCTGATGCAGTATTCATCAACATCGAAACGCTCTTTACCATTTACAGTAATGCCGATGTCTTGTTGGAAAACTTCTTCAACATAGTGCGGGCTACGTGGATTAACACACAGGCGATCTGGTAACGCTGGTAATGAATTGGTATCTGTCATGATGATGATCTTCAGTAAATAGAAAGGCTGCTATTTTAGGCGAGATAGCCTCCCTCCTCAATAGCCAGCTTCAAAGTTCTTCTCGAAGAAAGAAACTAACCTGCGCGGCACCCATTTGGCATTGGCTTCTCTG
>MPDF01000095.1 GCA_001874365.1 Gammaproteobacteria bacterium MedPE
GTGGATGACTATTTTTGGTAATTCAGCCATCTCACAAATCGTCGACAATAACTTTGTCCGGTTAGGAGAAATGGTCGCCGAAAATTCTGCTGTTGGACTCTTTGTATTCCTTGAAACCTTGCCATGGTCAACAGCCCTCACCGGGCTTTCCATCTTGATGATAGTGATTTTCTTTGTGACCTCCTGTGATTCAGGCGCCATGGTTATTGATATGTTGTGTTCAAATGGCAAGACAGATACGCCAGTTTGGCAGCGTTTGTTCTGGGCTATTTGCGTCGGTGTAGTTGCCGCAGTATTAATGCTGGCCGGTGGCTTAGAAGCATTGCAAACCATGACAATAGCTGCCGCACTGCCCTTTAGTATCGTCTTGTTGCTTGCCTGCTTTGGGTTAGGTAAAGCATTACAAGTTGAATTAGCCAAGCGAGAAAGTTTAGCGCTCACTAGCATGTCGGGTGTTGAAAATAATTGGCAAGAACGACTCGATAACGTGCTCTCAACACCTGATAAGAAAAACGTTGATAAATTCATGACGTCGAGAGTGAAGAAAGCATTCGAAAAAGTTAAAGATCAGTTCGACACGAATGATATCCACGCTAATATTTCAATCATTAATGCGGGCGTATCATTAACAGTTAGCCACGGCGATGAGCATGATTTTTGTTACGGTGTTCATAAAACACAGCACGCTCAACCTGATTTTAATACCGATACTGACAATGATTCTGAAACCTACTACCGCGCCGAAGTTCATTTGGCTGAAGGTGGCCAAGATTACGACATTATGGGATGGTCAGAAGAAGCAGTCATCAACGACATTATCGACCAATATCAAAAGCATTTACATTTCTTACATGTGCTAAGGGATTAATAACCTAACGTTAAAACCGTCTTTTTAGGCGGTTTTTTTATATCGTTCTACATCCGCCCAGCGAGCAAATTAGGCATTTAAGCTGTTGACATTTCAAAGCAAATCTTTGCATACTCATTTTATGAAATTTTCAACATTCACATTATTCTCTACTAAATGGTATAACCTCGATTTTCGGTTAGCCCATTCTCGTTTTTTGTTTTCTCAATAATCTCGTAAACCCGTTATTTCTAATCGAACTCACGTTCGATGACTTATTTCACCACGAGAAAACTTATGAAACGTATTCCAGAACCCTTTCGTATTAAGATGGTTGAACCCATCAAAATGACCACAGAAGCAGATCGTGAAACGGCACTAGCAGAAGCCGGCAACAATCCATTTTTGCTAAAAAGTGAAGATGTCTATATTGACCTTCTTACCGATTCAGGCACCGGTGCCATGAGTGCCAACCAATGGGCGGCGTTAATGGTCGGTGACGAAGCCTATGCCGGCAGCCGAAGTTTCGTCAAGCTAGA
Organism: Gammaproteobacteria bacterium MedPE; assembly: GCA_001874365.1. Classification (GTDB taxonomy): domain Bacteria; phylum Pseudomonadota; class Gammaproteobacteria; order Enterobacterales; family Psychrobiaceae; genus Psychrobium. Next base: position 1,387 of record MPDF01000095.1, read on the forward strand.
GAAAACGGTACAAACGCTCTTTAAATATCAGCACGTAATCCCCGTTCATCAAGGGCGTGGTGCTGAGCAAATTCTGTTTCCTAACATGGTGAAACACAAAGGTGCTGACAACCCCGTATTTATTTCAAATTATCATTTTGATACCACTGCTGCCCACGTTGAATTGAGCGGCGCGAAAGCGATTAATGTGTTAACACCTGCCGCGCTAGATACCACGGTATGGCACGACTTTAAAGGTAATTTCGATTTAGCCGCGCTTGAGAAAACTATCGAACAATATGGCGCAAACAATGTCGTTGGCATTATCGTAACTATTACCTGTAATTCAGCTGGCGGCCAACCAGTGTCATTAGCAAATATCCGCGCAGTGCGAGAAATAGCCAATAAACACGGCATTCTTGTGGTTATCGACTCTGCTAGATTCGCGGAAAATGCCTATTTTATTAAGCAACGTGAAAAAAGTTGTCGCGATATCGCCATTGGCGACATTATTCGTAGCATGTTCGATTGCGCAGACATCTTTACCATGTCGGCGAAAAAAGATCCCATCGTCAACATGGGCGGCTTATGTTGTTTTAAAGATGACAGCCAAATAGCCCTGTATCGCGATGTACAAATTAGCTGTGTGCCGATGGAAGGTTTTATTACCTATGGCGGATTAAATGGCCGTGACATGGAAGCATTAAATGTTGGCCTATGGGAATGTGCCGATGAAGATTACTTAGAATATCGTATTGGGCAAGTGGCTTATTTAGGCGAATTGTTACGTGAAGCAGGCATTCCTATTCAATATCCAACAGGAGGTCATGCAGTATTTGTCGATGCAGGAAAAATGCTGCCTCATATTCCATCTGAACAATTTCCCGCCCACGCACTCGCTAATCATTTGTACCTAGAAGGAGGGATTCGTGGTGTCGAAATAGGCTCATTGTTATTGGGGCGAGATCCTAAAACAGGCCTGCAAAAAGAATCACCGCTGGAGCTGTTAAGATTGACTATTCCGCGTCGTGTTTATACTAATGATCACATGAAATATATTGCCGATTGTTTAATAGCACTAAAATCGCAAGCCCATAATATCAAAGGCTTAGACTTTGAATATGAACCGCCGATATTGCGACACTTTACGGCAAAACTTAAAGAAGTAAACGTCCGATAAACCTGAAATATTAAGTAGCTGAGATAACACTTCAGCTACTAATTTGGTATCAAGTTTAATAAGGACTAATGTCAGATAGTTTGAACGTTTGCTGCATTACAACTTTACCCACAACGTCTTTTAAACCAAACATTATACTAGGGTCATCTTGCTGCCAGTCTATTAATAACTCACCGTAGTTAACCTTATCCATATAATCGCCAATACGATGTTTATTAGGACTTACCGCTTTCCATTCCTGTGTTAACCCTGAAGAAGTCACTTCCCAAAGTGGATAATCCATGTCGTCTTCGAAACGAGACATCTCTCCCCAATGAGTATCACCGCTAACGATAACAACGCCATTTATTTTGTGCTTTTTTATAAACCCGAATAAACGTTGACGGTCAGCCGGAAAATTAGCCCAAGACTCCCAGCCTGTAAAATCAGGGATCAGTTGTAAACTCGATGCGATGACTTTAATCGCACTCGGCTTTAATAGTTCGTTTTCAAGCCATTGCCACTGTTTTTCTCCTAACATGCTCGCGTTTGGATTGTCTGAAACCGCATAGGGCCCAGCGTCAAAAGGAAGACGAGTAAATATATTGGCCAGTGTGCTAACTTCATTAATGGGATCGCGATTAAAACGTAAATCAGGCATTATGATTTGAATGCTTTTATCGCCTTTGCCAAAGATTTTACTTGTATAAATTCCATCGGTGCGCGTTCTGCGTGGAGAGTCTTTCGGGGCTTGCCAAAAGTCCAACATAATTTGGCGAGATTGCTCTTTCATCGGATATTCTTTACCAGCATCATTTTCACCAAAATCATGATCATCCCAGATAGCCATCACTTCACTATTGTCACGTAACTTCGCAAATTGAGGAATAGCACCAAGCTTGTCGTATTTTCTGACGAGGTGGGCCATATTTTCAGTATCACCATAGACGTTATCACCTAAAAACAAGAACAAATCTGGTCGTTCTGCGTTGATAGCGTCCAAAATCGGCATTTTTTTGTCTTGATGTGAACAAGAACCAAAAAGTATTTTCTGCGGTAAAAATGCAACCGAATTTTCTGAATTGCTATCACTAACTAATCCACTAGCATTGGCTTGGTAACCCGTTACAGCGGCCCAAAATATAACGGCCACTTTAATCGTATTTTTAAATATCATCGTTAAGTCCTAAAACCAAAAACTGCCCTAATACCTTCTTGTGATTAAGAAGGTTGTAGGGCAATCATGTTAACTAATTTTCTAGAAACGAATTGACGCATTTAGCGCAATAGTGCGCGGTGCGCCAATCCATGCTGCGTTCTCTGCAATAGTCCCTAAATAGCTTTCATCAAATAGATTATTCGCTGTTAGGCGTAAATCTATTGACTCTATGCCGTTTCCTAAATCTGTAATCTGTGTGCCAACATATAAATCCGATACCACGTAACTCTCAACACGTTGCGAGTTATCGCGATTCATCCAACGGTCGCCAACCTGTTTAGTACTCAGTCCTGCGAAGAAATTATCTTTTTGCCAATCAAGGCTAACGACGAACATATCTTCCGCAGAACCAGCGACGGTATTACCATTGACTGCATTATCTTCATCAGTGTACGTAGAATCATTATTTGTGTAAGAAAGATAAACACTCCAGTGCTCACTCATTTGATAAGTTGCTGACGCTTCAATCCCCTTAGACTCAATGCCACCTTCATTTAAGTAACCACCAGCAGATGACTCCAAGAAATCAATACCGCTAGATGATTCATTACTTACAAAGCGTATACGGTTATCAAATTTGATACTGTAATACGTAATACTGGCTTGTAAATTGTCGCCAAAATAGCGCAATCCTAAATCAATATTATCTGCGGTTTCCGGTTTTACGATTGAAATATCGGCATCATCACGCTCTAAAACAGCGTCTTTAATTGCAGCAAAGTTTTCAGCGTAACCAGCAAAGAGCTCTAGATTTTGCTCTGGAAATGGAACAACGATTCCCGCTGACAGTAATACATCCGAATCTGACGACGTACTTAAGTTTTTGCTATTATCAAATTGATCGTTTTTCTTAACAGTTACATCAAACTGCTTAGCACCTAAACGCACTGTCGCTACTTCAAAGTTTAATGTGTCTTCGATATACATCATTAAGGTATCAACTGGGAATTCACGATCATACTGTACCCAATATGGAACGTGGTCAAAACGATAGCTTGTTGCTGAGTCGATAATCTTGTGCCAATCGCGGTGTTCATCGCGCTGAAAATCTTCAAACCAAAAACCAGCGCGTAACGTGTTTTCCAGCCCATCAAATTGAGTATTCCATTCGATATCACCATTGATTCCGGTGCGTGTTTTATCGTAATGAGTATGGCGATAAGATCCGACAGGTCGGGCGCCTTGTTCATGACACCCTGGATCATATTCCGCGCCAGCGCCTCCATATGGGAAACCTATCGCGCTTTCACAACCAGCAATCGGTGAAACTGATTCACCATTACTGTCAACAAAATAAAGTTTGCCATTGCTACTGCCACCATAAACGGTATTGCCCGACACTAATTCTGAATGTGGATTGCCAGCACCATCGTCTTTAACATCAACTAAATAAGGCGGGACCCAATCTCCACGGCCATCATTATTATGATGATAAATATTGAATGAACCTGATATCTCGTCATTAAATTCAACATCAGCTTGAAGATACGCGAAGATATTTGTACGCAATGTAGACCAGCCACGACGATAAGCTTGGTCTTGATAGGGTACGCCACTCCACTCATCAGTGAGCTGATCCCAAATTGGATTTTGTTTAAACTGCTCTACCGAATAGATACGTTGATAGTTATCTTCATGCGTATCATCGTAAGAGATATAAGCCGTCAACGTTACGTCGTCAATGGCCATGCTTTTTATTTTTGCAGCATAATGATCGCGGGTGTTTTGCGCACTTTGAGTCATCCAATCTGTATTTGAACTATTAGACGCCGAAATCCACGCATAGGTATCAGGTGCAAATTCACCAGTTTCATAACGAACAAAGAATTTTTGCGCGTTGAACTCACCAAGCGTCGTGCTTACAACCATCGCCTCTTCTTCACCGGGATCAATCGTCGTAAAATTTAATGTTCCGCCCAGTGCTTCATTAGATCGTGATGCTATATCAGCAGTCCCCTGTGAGACTTCGACACGACCTAAGTTTTCACTATCAATATAGCGATTTGCTTTCGCGCCGCCGCCGTAATTCGAATTACCATTAGCAAAACCATCTACGGTAATACCAATCTGTTGTTCGCCTAGGTTTACCTGAAAGCCACGAACAGAAATCGACGTTGACCAATCATCTGAGCCAAAAGTGTCACCTTCATTAACGAGTACGCCAGGTAAGCTACCGATAGTTGCCAACGGAGTCGTCATGCCAGATTGCTGCTTTTTCATTTCGTCTGACGTATCGTTGTTTGCATAAGAAATACTGCGACCAACAACAGCTATCTTCTCCACATCTTCTTTCGCGATAGCCTTAGCTACTGGCGCTTTCGCTGCTGCTTTAGTCGCAGCCAGTGTAGATTGAGAAAACAAACCGATTACTGCAAGCGCAATAGCACTTTTGGTACCCAAATGTAGATGTTTCATGTAAGTCATTTCCTAAGTTTTATAATAATAGATCGAACTAGCTATTGAGATGGCAGGTATCCTAGGGAGACTTTGTGACAAACCGTCGACAAATTTTTTACCGTTAGATGACGACTTAATTTCACTTTTAATAATAATTTAATCAATGACTTAAATTTTAAACATCAGAGTTTCTTGTCATTAGATTGACTTAATTTGGTCATGAAGTTTAGTTATAATTAGTCCCTTATGTCACAGAAAACAACAACGAATCAATGAAGAAAACTTTGCCATTACTCATAATGCTGTTAAGCGTTGGCTGTCAAAAAACACATTCCGATGTCACGACGGTCGACAGGGTAAAAATCGGTGTGAGACCGCTCTATTTAGTCAACGACATGGATGAAAGCCCACTAAAAGACGCTCTACAACAATGCCAAAACCAGCAATCTGATATCACTCATTTTTCAATTGGCCATCGAGGGGCACCGTTGTTTTTTCCTGAGCACACACAAGCCTCTTATCAAGCAGCCGCTGACATGGGCGCTGGTATTATTGAATGTGATGTGACGTTCACTAAAGACAAACAATTAGTTTGTCGTCACTCCCAATGCGACTTACATACCACAACTAATATCTTGCAAACGCCGCTGGCTAAGCAGTGCTCCAAACCGTTTATTAGCGCTCAAGATTCTCATAATGGAAAAGCTAGCGCGAAATGTTGCACCAGCGATATCACGCTATCCCAACTTAGGACACTGAGTGCCAAAATGGATGGTGCCAATACCGCTGCAAATACTATTAACGAATACGTCGCTGGTACACCGTCATTTCGAAGCGACCTATACAGCCAAACTAAACCACTACTAACTCATCAACAAAGCATTCATTTATTCAAATCACTGGGGGTGAAAATGACCCCAGAACTGAAACAGCCTTATGTTGAAATGCCTTATCGAGGGTTAAGCCAACAACAATTAATGCAACAGCTGGTCGACGAATATAAAACAGCGCAAGTTCCTGCAAGTGATGTATTTATTCAATCATTTGATTTAGCTGATATTGATTACCTAATTGCCAATGAGCCAGCGTTTGCTGCGCAAGCGGTCTACCTAGAAGACCGTGCAGAATCAGCGCCATCATCATTGGAGAATCAAGTAACACCCCAGCAATTAGTGAATAAGCCGCAGTTACTTTCACCGACGATGTCTCAATTAAAGTCGCGTGGGGTCAATATAATCGCACCACCTATTTGGGCATTATTGAGTGTTGAAAATAATCAACTGGTGCCTTCGGCTTATGCAAAAGCTGCTAATAAAGCAGGGCTTAAGATCATTGCATGGAGCCTTGAGCGCTCAGGAAAACTTAGTAATGGTGGTGGTTGGTATTATCAAAGTGTTGCATCACACATCAACAACGATGGCGATGTCTATAAAGCATTAGATGTGTTAGCAAAAGATGTCGGTGTCATTGGCGTATTTTCAGACTGGCCAGCGACAACAACGTTTTATGCCAACTGTATGGGATATTAGTAAGAGTAAAAGAGAGTGACTATGCACTCTCTAAATTAATAACGCTGAGTGATAACTCTGAACTATTCAATTGCGTTTGTTACTAAGCGCGTAATTGTCAGTCCCGTAATTAAAACGATGCTAATTAGTAATAAAACAAACATTAGTTCACTCCTTCTTCTTGGTGATTATTTTTATATACATCGAAATTAGTGTCTTCTTTGAGTACTGCGAAAATCAATACTAACATCAAGATCTGAAAGTAAAGGCTAGAAACCACGTCATTTAGATGGCGCAAGTCTAATGTTGAAAGTAAGAAGTGCGTTGAAATATTAACTGTTGCAGCAATACTGCTAAAAAGCATTAACTTTACTATTCGACTCGATTGCTTAAAACGAACATCTTCACCTTGATGAGGATCTTTTTTCTTACCGAAAATCGCTTTATAAGCGAAAAATCCAAAGAAGATATTGAGTCCCGTTACACCTACGATGTTGATATATCCCGCAAAACCATCAAAAGGATTTCGAGTGATGTAAATAACCAAGCCGATAAAGGCAACATATATAATAGCCGCTAGAGCGAGCAGTGATTTCGGTGCGTAGTTTTCAACTCGACGCGGCATCAATTGAGCTTTACGAATAGTTGAATCATTCAGTTGGCGCATTTTCTTAAAATAGCGTTCACTAAACACGGCTAGTAAAATTAACGGAGTAATTTGCAGCATATAGAAAATCATAATGACCGACTGACTATCCCAACCTAGCATTTGTTGGCTCTGATAATATAAACCATGCACCACAATACCTACACCAATGCCCATCACAACCTTGCTAATGAGTACTAAACGGCAAATCTTTTGTTCGATTTCTTCAGCATTAATAGGATACAACTTTCCATATTCTTGTGCAGGATAGCGCGCCATGATTTCTCTTGCTCGCTGATGAAACTTAGTGGGTAACAAATATGAAATTACAAATATTTGACTCACAAAAACGCTATACAACAATATACTATCTGACATAACACACTCCTTATTTATTCATTAAACGAGCAAACTCAATTCTAATTTCTGAGTCAGTTGCACCGATTTCTTTCAATGACATCAACGCTTGTTGCAAAATCTCTGTCACCGATTCATTAATATCTACATCGCTATTTTTACGCGCGTCAGGGTGTACAAAGGTGCCTCGATACCCTTTTGTTTCAATGACGCTATCGCGTTCAAGTAGTCGATAAGCTTTAGCAACGGTTTTGTTGTTGATCGCCAAATCATTAGCAAGCTGGCGAATTGAAGGCAATGGATCACCCTCTGCAATATGCCCGCTCAAGATTGCCTGTTTAATTTGGTTCACCAGCTGACTAAACAACGGCGTGTCATCGTCAACATTAATGATAATTTCCAAACTTCTCTCCTTGTTGTAGGCATTAATTGATATGTCAATCAATGTACCCCATGAACCAAGGGTACAACTAGATCAAAAATTACGCAAGTTTAATTTTTACGCAATTTAAAAATCGCCAAAGTCAGCATAGTTTTTACACCGTGTTATGTGCGATAATCGCGTGTTCGGTAATCAGTAGAGAAAAGAGTTTCATGGATCAAATTGAAGTACGCGGTGCCCGCACCCACAATTTAAAAGACGTTGATATCACTATCCCTCGAGATAAATTAATTGTGATCACTGGCCTGTCTGGCTCAGGAAAATCGTCACTTGCATTTGATACGCTATACGCCGAAGGTCAGCGCCGTTACGTTGAGTCGTTATCAGCTTATGCTCGCCAATTTTTATCGTTAATGGAAAAACCAGATGTTGACTCCATTGAAGGCTTGAGCCCAGCGATTTCTATTGAACAAAAATCAACGTCGCATAATCCACGCTCTACCGTAGGCACCATTACCGAAATTCACGATTACCTACGTTTACTCTTTGCTCGCGTCGGCGAACCTCGTTGTCCTACGCATGATTTACCACTGGCCGCACAAACCATTAGCCAAATGGTTGATAAAGTTTTAGCCATGGACGAAGGCAGTAAGTTAATGTTGCTTGCGCCGGTGGTACAACAACGTAAAGGTGAGCACGCCAAATTACTTGATAATCTTGCCGCTCAAGGATTTATTCGCGCTCGTATTGATGGTGAAGTGTGTGATTTATCCGATCCACCGACGCTAGATCTACACAAGAAGCACGATATTGAAGTGGTTGTTGACCGTTTTAAAGTGCGTGATGATTTGCAGCAACGCTTAGCAGAATCATTTGAAACAGCACTGGATCTATCAGGTGGTGTCGCCAATATCGTCCCGATGGATGACGACAGTGATATCGAGCCGTTATTATTCTCAGCGAACTTTGCTTGTAGCCAGTGTGGTTATTCAATGGCAGAGCTAGAGCCACGTTTGTTCTCATTCAATAACCCAGCCGGTGCCTGTGGTAGCTGTGATGGTTTGGGGGTAAAACAGTTTTTCGACCCTGCACGAATTATTGTTAGTGATGAGATTAGCCTTGCTGGCGGTGCAATCCGCGGTTGGGATCGTCGTAATTTCTATTACTTCCAAATGCTAACTTCACTCAGTGAGCACTACGGTTTTGATTTAGAAGCGCCATTCTCAAGCCTAAGTAAAGAACACGTTAAACGTATTTTCTTTGGCAGTGGTAAACAGTCGTTAGAGTTCAAGTACATGAACGATCGCGGCGATGTTGTGGTACGAAATCATCCATTTGAAGGCATTATTAACAACATGGATCGCCGTTACCGCGAGACAGAATCTAATGCGGTGCGTGAAGAGTTAACCAAATACCTTAACCAACAATCATGTCCAGCTTGTACTGGTAGCCGTTTACGTGAAGAAGCACGCCATGTTTTCATTGGTACCACGAATTTACCAACAGTCACCGAATACTCTATTGGTGAATGTATGGAGTTCTTCGATAATCTTGAATTTAGCGGCCAAAAAGCACAAATTGCCGAGAAAATCTTAAAAGAGATCCGCGATCGTCTTGGCTTCTTAGTCAATGTTGGCTTGAATTACCTAAGCCTTTCTCGTTCAGCAGATACTCTGTCTGGTGGTGAAGCGCAGCGAATTCGCTTAGCCAGTCAAATTGGCGCTGGTCTTGTTGGTGTAATGTATGTACTTGATGAACCATCAATTGGTTTACATCAACGTGACAATGAGCGCTTATTGGTCACGCTTAATCACCTTCGCGATTTGGGTAATACCGTTATCGTAGTTGAACACGACGAAGATGCGATCCGCGCTGCTGATTACATTATCGATATTGGCCCCGGCGCTGGTATTCACGGCGGTCAAGTTATCGCGGAAGGTAGTTACCAACAAATTATCGACAATAAAGAATCAATAACGGGTCAGTATCTTTCTGGCGCCAAACAAATTGAATATCGCAAAGAGCGCACTAAAGCAGGTAAAGACTGGATAAAACTCTTTGGCGCTCGCGGCAACAATTTAAAGAATGTCGATTTAGCGATTCCTTGTGGCCTGCTGACTTGTGTTACGGGCGTTTCAGGCTCTGGTAAATCAACGCTAATCAACAACACATTTTACCCACTAGCTCACATCGCGCTTAACAAAGCGGTTAATGATGAGCCGGCAGAACATGATCGCATTGAAGGTTTGGAGCTGTGTGACAAAGTAGTCGACATAGACCAAAGCCCAATCGGCCGTACACCGCGCTCAAACCCAGCGACTTACACAGGTATTTTCACACCAATTCGTGAGTTATTTGCAGCCACACAAGAATCCCGCTCACGTGGTTATAAACCTGGACGCTTTAGCTTTAACGTTAAAGGCGGACGCTGTGAAGCGTGTCAGGGTGACGGCGTAACAAAAGTTGAAATGCACTTCTTGCCAGATGTGTATGTACCTTGTGATGTGTGTCATTCAAAACGCTATAACCGCGAAACGCTTGAAGTGTTATACAAGGGCAAAAACATCAACCAAGTGTTAGACATGACGGTTGAAGACGCCAACGAGTTCTTCAAACCAGTGCCAGCCATTGCCCGTAAACTGCAAACGCTCATGGATGTTGGCCTGTCTTATATTACACTGGGTCAATCAGCAACAACGCTATCTGGCGGTGAAGCACAGCGTGTGAAATTAGCCAAAGAGCTATCAAAGCGCGATACGGGTAAAACACTATATATCCTTGATGAGCCAACAACAGGCCTTCACTTTAAAGATATTC
>MPDF01000096.1 GCA_001874365.1 Gammaproteobacteria bacterium MedPE
CTGATGCGATATTATTAATGCTGTCAGTGCTTGACGACGAGAAGTATCGAGAATTAGCAGCCGTTGCAGCCCAGTTCAACATGGATATTTTAACGGAAGTAAGCAATGAAGAAGAGCTAAGCCGCGCGTTAACACTCGATGCGAAAATCATTGGCATTAACAACCGCGACTTACGAGATTTATCAATCGATTTAAACACCACCAAACGTTTTGCGCCTAAGATCGGAAATGATCGCATTGTGATCAGCGAATCAGGCATCAGCACCCATCAGCAAATCGCAGAATTAGCGCCTTTTGCAAATGGCTTCTTGGTGGGAAGTTCATTAATGAGTCAGCCAGATATTGATCTCGCGTGCCGAGAGTTAATCTATGGCCATACAAAAATTTGTGGTTTGACAGACAATGCCACTGCACATGGCGTCGCGGCAGCAGGCGCTGTTTATGGCGGACTGATTTTTGCGTCAAAGTCACCTCGTTATGTCACCACCGAGCAAGCGAAACACGTCAAAGAGAACGTGAACTTAAAGTTCGTTGGTGTTTTTGTTAACGAACCAATCGATAGTCTAGCTACCATTACGAAGGAATTAAATTTAGATGTCGTGCAGCTACACGGTAGCGAAGATAACGCCTACATTGATGCGTTGCGAGCTAGGCTCCCAAAAACACAAATATGGCAAGCGTGTCGTAGTGACCAACTCAATGATATCGACACCACACAAGCCGACAGGCTGTTAATCGACAGTGCAGTGGTTAACGATCACAGCGTTCAGTTTGGCGGCACCGGTGAAAGTTTTGATTGGGAGCTCGTGCCTCAATCATTGAAACAACATGCAATGCTTGCTGGTGGACTAAACCCTGACAACATAAAACTTGCGGCTCACAGCGGCTTTATTGGTTTAGACGTTAACTCAGGTGTTGAAACGAGCCCAGGCGTTAAAGATTTAGTAAAAATTAAGCAATTGATGCAACAAATTAGACAATATTAGGAATTTACAATGAGCAATACTTCTCCCTATTTTGGTGATTTCGGCGGCATGTTCGTTCCTGAAATCCTTGTGCCAGCCCTTGAACAACTTGAGCAAGCATTTATCGATAGTCAGACTGATGCTGACTTTCAAAAAGAATTTACTGATTTACTAAAGAATTACGCCGGACGACCAACAGCATTAACGCTAACCAGTCGCTTTAGTCCTAATCCGTTAGTTAAAATCTATCTAAAACGCGAAGATTTATTACATGGCGGCGCCCACAAGACAAACCAAGTATTAGGCCAAGCCTTACTTGCAAAACGTATGGGTAAAAATCATATCATTGCAGAAACAGGGGCTGGTCAGCATGGTGTTGCGACTGCCCTAGCCTGTGCATTATTAGGTTTAAAAGCGCGTATATATATGGGCGCTAAAGATTGTGAACGTCAACAGCCTAACGTTTTTCGCATGAAATTGATGGGCGCAGAAGTTATTCCAGTAACCGCAGGCAGTGGCACCTTAAAAGATGCCGTTAACGAAGCATTACGCGACTGGTCCGCAAGTTATGAAGAATCACACTATTTACTTGGCACGGCGGCAGGCCCGCATCCGTTTCCAACATTAGTGCGTGAGTTCCAAAAAATGATTGGTGAAGAGGCCAAGCAACAAATAATTGCCGCAGAAGGCACGTTGCCAGACGCTGTTATTGCCTGTGTAGGCGGTGGCTCTAATGCAATTGGTATGTTTGCCGACTTTATTGACGAGAAAGACGTTGCACTTATCGGTGTTGAGCCTGCTGGTAAAGGCTTAGACAGTGGTCATCATGGCGCTACGATTGGTAAAGGTCGTAAAGGAATTATTCACGGTACGTATACGTATTTAATGCAAGATGGTGATGGTCAAATCGAAGAGTCATACTCTGTATCTGCAGGGTTGGACTATCCAGGCGTTGGTCCACAGCACGCGCATTTAGCAGCAACAGGTCGTGCAAGTTACGAATCAGTCACTGACGATGAAGCACTAGAAGCCTTCCAGCGTTTAGCACGTACCGAAGGTATTATTCCGGCGCTTGAGTCTTCTCATGCCCTCGCCTATGCCTATAAACTGGCAGAAAGTGCAACACAAGAAACAACATTATTGGTTAATTTATCTGGACGTGGCGATAAAGACTTGGCCCACGTAACCAGCATTTTGGAAGAGCGAGGATTGGCTAATGACTAATAGATATCACGATTTATTCACTGCATTAAAAGCAAAAAATGAAGGCGCTTTTGTTCCTTTTGTAGCAATTGGCGATCCGACCCCTGAGCAATCGCTTGCCGTAATAGACACATTAGTCAATGCAGGCGCTGACGCGCTGGAACTTGGCATTCCATTTTCAGATCCAAGTGCCGATGGTCCAACAATTCAAGCGGCAAGTGATCGTGCTTTAACTGCCGGAACAACACCCGATGGCTGTTTTGACATCATTACTAAGGTTCGTAAAAAGCATCCAAACACACCAATTGGCTTGTTGTTGTACGCTAATTTAGTCGCCAGTAATGGTATCGACACTTTTTTTGAAAAGTGTGCTAAGGCAGGTGTTGATTCTGTCCTAATTGCCGATGTGCCACTTCGAGAAAGCGCGCCATTCAAAGCCGCAGCGAGCAAAGCTGGTATTCAATCAATTTATATTGCACCGCCAAATGGCAGTCCTCAAACGCTACAATCGGTAGCCGAGCATAGTGAAGGTTACACCTATTTACTTAGCCGCGCCGGTGTGACAGGCACCGAATCAAAAGTGAAAATGCCAGTCACTCATTTAGTCAACACCTTAAAAGCAAACAATGCGCCGCCATTGTTACTTGGGTTTGGCATTTCTACACCAGAGGATGCAAAACAAGGGTTGGCATCAGGTGCTGATGGGATTATTAGTGGTTCAGCAGTTGTGAAAATCATTGAAAAAAATCTCAACGACTATGAAAAGATGCTCAATGAGTTAACAACATTCATCAGCGCGATGAAAGCAGCGACTAGCTAATCTAACGAATAAATGGCCAATGATGATTGGCCATTTTTATAATGACAATTGGTCTATAGTTTGATTACAATGGACAAAAGTTATTACTAGCACTGAGTTTTTCTAATTATCTATGAAGCATTTTCTCGAATATTTCCCCTTAATCGCATTTTTCATTAGCTACTATCTATTTGATGTTTATACTGCTACTGCCGTGTTAATTGGCGCTAGTGTGTTACAACTTGTTTTATTGCAGATAGTGTTTAAAAAGATCCCTCGTCAAAACTGGGTAGTTTTTGCGGTCGTTTTCCTATTTGGCGCACTAACTCTCTATTTTCACGACGACAACTTTATCAAACTAAAACCATCGATAATCTACGGAATTTTTGCGTTAGTGCTGTTAGGCTATCAAATGATTGGTCAATCAATTCCTAAAAAATTTATGGGTAAAGAAATCGACGCACCTCATCACGTATGGCGAAATCTTACCTTTGGTTGGGCATTTACGTGTCTAGTTGCCGGTGGGCTAAATTTTTGGATTGCCTTTAATCTTCCGCTAGACACATGGGTAAACTTTAAAGTATTCGGTTTAACTATCTTAACGTTCATCATGTTTATTTGCTCCGGCGTTTATCTTTATAAATACATGCCAGCCGACGATGATGCAGAGCAACAAAAAGAGGAATAATTTCATGTGGTATATGATTAATGCAACGGATGTAGAAAATAGCCTTGAAAAGCGACTAGCCGCGCGCCCAGCCCACTTAGCAAGACTAAGTGAGTTACAAGCTCAAGGGAGATTACTCATTGCGGGGCCGACACCGGCCATTGATAGTGAAGACCCAGGTGAAGCGGGCTTCAGCGGCTCTTTAGTCGTCGCAGAATTTGATAGTTTAAATGACGCTCAAGCGTGGGCTGACGTTGATCCTTATATCACCGCCGGTGTCTATGAGAAAGTCATTGTGAAACCCTTTAAAAAAGTGCTACCTGCCTAGATTAGAATGAAAGAAAACACTGCAAGCATCAAGCTCTCGATAGATAGACTACAAGTAGGTGTTTATATAAAAATACCGGTGCGCTGGAATGCGCATCCCTTCATGTTTAATCAATTTAAGATTACCTCTGATAGTCAGATTACATTACTTCGTCAGGCGAAAATTCAACACGTTTACGCCATACCAAGTAAGAGCAGCGCTAATCCATTACCCGTTGTCGAAGGCGAACAACAGGTTGTTGTCGACGCGGTACAAGACACGACACTACTCAAGAATAAACTTGGGGACAAAGAGCAGCAAATTCTCGCCATGCAGCAACATCGACGCGCGATAAAAGAATGTGAAAAAGCGTACCAAAATGCGCTTGGTCGCGTGCGTTCATTAACCTCGAAGATTCAGTCACGCCCATTATTAGCTATCGAAGAAGCTCAGGTAGTTATGGCAACAATGACGAAGGCAATATTGGCTAAGGACGATCTTATCCTTCACCTCGTCGGCGATGATAGAGACGATATGGACAGCCACCAACACGCAATCTCTGTGTGTATGTTATCGATGATGATTGGTAAGAAATTGGGACTTTCATCGCAAGAGATCAGCAATTTAGGTACAGCAGGATTACTTCATGACATCGGTAAATTAAAGATCCCGAGTCAATTTTATACCAATAAAGATGTTAGTTCAGCAAAACGAAAGTTTGTTATTGAAAAGCACCCTGAGTATTCCATTGAATTTATCAATAACGTCCCCAGCGTTAATGCTGATGTTAAACGGTTAATTGTCGAACACCACGAGTTTGCTGATGGCTCTGGATATCCCAAAGGACTCAAAGAAGATAAACTTCATCCTCATTCACTTATAGTATCCATGGTGAATATGTATGAAAAACTGTGTTATCCCTATAACGAGAAAAAAGCCCGCACCCCTTCACAGAGTTTGAGTTATTTGTTCAGCAGCCAAAAGGCGCTGTTTAATAGTCGACAATTAAGCGCGTTTGTGAAGTCCCTTGGTATTTATCCACCCGGCACCTTAGTGGCGTTAAACAATGGACAAACTGGCATTGTAATTACTGTAAATACTGCAAAGCTACTGGCGCCGAGCGTCATGGTATTCGATGAAAAGGTACCGCGAGATGAAGCAGCCATTATTGATCTTGCGTCAGAATCAGTAACCATTGAGTCTGCGCTATCACCTCGCAGTGTAGATAAACATATAAAAGATTATCTCAATCCACGCTCGCAACTCTCTTTTTTTATTGAATAATAAAAATTTGTATTGCTGTAATTGGTCAGTGGGATAAAATCACTGACAACGTTAAGGTGCTCATGGCACCCCGAATAAATAATTAATAAGAAGTTTTTATGAAAGCTATATCGTTCAACATTAATGGCCTACGTGCGAGACTCCACCAGCTAGAAGCGCTTATCAAAAAACACCAACCAGCGGTTATCGGTTTACAAGAAATCAAAGTCGACAATCCGCAGTTCCCGTTAGAGGCTGTTGAAGCGATGGGATACAAAGTATTTTATCATGGACAAAAAGGTCATTACGGCGTTGCGTTGATGACCAACCTTGAAGTCGACGACGTACAGTATGGTTGGGAAGACGATCCTGAAGATGCACAGCGCCGAATGATTATGGCAACAGTAACCACTGCTGCCGGAAATAAAGTCCGTGTCTTAAACGGTTACTTTCCACAAGGCGAAAGCCGCGATCATGAAACAAAATTCCCTGCTAAAGAGAAGTTTTATCAAGACTTGCAAGATTACCTTGAGAAAAACCACACCAATGACGAAAATGTCATCGTGATGGGTGATATCAATATTTCGCCTGCGGATATTGATATCGGTATCGGCCCTGATAATGCAAAACGTTGGCTACGCACTGGAAAGTGTAGCTTCTTGCCAGAAGAGCGTGAATGGTTAGCGCGTCTTAAAGGATGGGGACTAGATGACACCTATCGTTTACTGCACCCCGAGACAAGCGACCGTTATAGTTGGTTTGATTATCGTTCTCGTGGGTTTGATGACAACCGAGGTTTGCGGATCGACGTGATTTTAGCCACTGAGAATTTAAGTCAATACTGTGTTGAGTCAGACATTGATTATGAATTACGTGGTATTGAAAAGCCGTCTGATCATGCACCTATTTGGTCAACATTTGAGTTTTAATTGACGGAAATACTCTGTGAAAGCGGCAATGCAAATTAAAGGATTTAGTAATGCTCACGATTAGAAAAGCTACAATAGCTGACTTGTACGTTATTAATGCAATCTACAATCATTATATTGAGCACTCAGCAATAACTTTTGACGTTGAGCCATGGCCCATTTCACAACGGTTACAATGGTACCAAGCCGTATTTAAGGAAAAACGCCATACGCTACTTGTTGCTGTAAAAGAGGACACTATTATAGGATTTGCTTACAACAGTGCCTTTAAGCTCAAAGAAGCGTATGAGAGTTCTACGGAGTTAACAGTTTACAAAGCACAAGATTGCCATGTAAAAGGTGTTGGCCGTGCGCTTTATCGACAATTACTAATGAATGTAAAGCAACATAATTATCACAGAGCTTATGCATGGATCACCATGCCAAATGAAGCGTCAATAAATTTGCACAATGGGTTAGGTTTCAGCGAAGTCGGCACCATGGCGCAAGTTGGAAAAAAGTTTGACCAATTTCATGACGTAGCACTACTTGAAAAAGTGATTACCTGCGATTCAGTCGTTAAAAAAGAACCTCTAGCATAAAACATGGCGGCGTGATTGATGATTAATTTGGGTCTCTTGTTGCTGTCGTGTTATATGATCTATCGTGCAAATATTGTTCACGCACTAAAACAACTTAATCAGTCTCGAGTTGCCCTACACTTGTATGCAGGAACA
This sequence comes from Gammaproteobacteria bacterium MedPE, assembly GCA_001874365.1. Taxonomy (GTDB): domain Bacteria; phylum Pseudomonadota; class Gammaproteobacteria; order Enterobacterales; family Psychrobiaceae; genus Psychrobium. The sequence goes on from MPDF01000096.1 coordinate 6,850, forward strand.
ACATTAACATTGACGCTGCTTGCATCGCTCACGGGTGGCATTTCGACACAAATGCCACTACATTTTATGGGATTGGCTGCCGCAGCCCTGATCATCGGCTATCGCCTGACGATATCTGCGGCTCTAATTGTGGTGTTCATACTATTGGCTCTAGGTAAAATCCCCGTTGAACACGTCGGAATATCACTAACAGCTGGCTATTTGATACCGTTAGTATTGTTTCAGATTTGGATAAAAGTGACTAAAAGTCATAATATTTGGATCTTTTCATTTGTTACGGCTGGTATAGGAAGCCTCGTATTATTCATTATTAAAACACTCTGTATGGCAAGTTATTATTATTGGGGGCTTAATGTAGACCCTGAGATGGTAGTGTCGCAATACATGATGATATCGCCACTATTTTGGATACCAGAATTACTCCTAAGTGTTACTGTATTAATTACCTGCTTACAACATAGACCTCAGTGGGTCGCGTGTTATCAACCTTCTTCACCTTAAGATTACATTCTATGATTTATCAATGCCCTCTTTGCCAAATGCCGCTAGCTGAAGTTATACAACACAAACAACTCGGCTGTAGTAATAATCACCGCTTCGATCAGGCTAAACAGGGATACTATAATCTCCTACCCGTTCAACGAAAGAAAACTAAAGAACCTGGAGACAGCAAAGAAATGATTATGGCTCGTGAAGCATTTCTCGACGGTCTCCATTACCAACCGTTGGCGGATGAACTTACATCCATCATTGATGAACTATCGGTGTCGGGAAGTCATATTCTCGATATTGGTTGTGGTGAAGGGTATTACTTGCGCCAAATAAATCATGTAAACCGATTCATTAGTTACGGTTTTGACATTTCAAAGCCTGCGGTGGTTAAGGCCGCGAAAAAACATCAGAAGGGTTACTACGCTGTCGCAAGCTCACACGAGATGCCATTCCAGAGCGATACTATTGATGTCGCGTATAAAGTCTATGCTCCAGTAAACGACATTGACCTCTATAGAGTGTTAAAAGTTGGCGCTTATTTTATCAACGTCACTCCCGGTCCGCGTCATTTATGGCAACTAAGAGAGTTCATTTATACAGATGTACGCGAACATGCTACGCAAGACACGCAGTTTACTGGACTAGACAAAATATCATCTCAACAATTGCGCTATAAGATTACACCTAGTGATACAGATCGATTGCGCTTATTAGAAATGACGCCATTTGCATGGAAAGCGGATGAGGCAATCAAGAAGACAATATTTAACGCATCTGAGTTGTCTATTGAATTAGATTTTCTCATTACGTTATTTAAAAAAGCCTAAGGCAGTTCAAAGGCTTTATTAAGTTTACTGTACGCTTGATTTAGAAGTTTGGCCATATCGAGGTAACACGCTTTTCGTGATAAAGGTTGAACGGATATGCCTGCATTAAGCATTTGACTACGTATTTCACTACACCAACTAATCAACCCCAATGGTAGGGGTTGCTTTGCGCGATAGCCGAGCCAGATCAAACTTTGATAAGGAATACTCAGTACTAACAAAGACATCGCTAATGCTCGTGGTAGTATCTCGTGCCCAAAATATAAATACTGAACAACAAAGCTCAAACACGCAATTGCCGCAGCACTTTTTTGAAGCAGTTTCGACAACTTGATAATTCGAGGCTCAGGAAATATCACCGACAATGCCCGTTGTTGCGGCCACAAAGCCTGGTACACTCTTCCCTGTTCGATTAAAAGTTTAATTTCAGTCATAAAATTCTCTATTTAACGACAATTATCCAAAATAATTACCACATTCAGATTCGACTTAAGTATATAATAGTCGACATTATATTTAGTGATTTTTAACAACAATTATCAACATTCTAGAGTTATTGTAGAGGCTGAGCCTCAACAAAGCTAGCCTAGCTTTAATTGTCTTGAGATATGTTGCAGTCATCACGCTTTTATTATTTCTCTATAGGAAACGTCAATGGAAAAAACACTGGTTTTTGTATTAAATTGTGGCAGTTCATCCCTCAAGTTTTCACTAATAGATAGTCAATCTCATGACGAAGTTCTCAGTGGCCTAGGTGACGCTTTAGGTTCTGATGCCCCCTTAATAAAATATAAATATCAGGGGAATAAACAGACGATTGATCTCCCTGCCTCAGCGACTCACCAAATTGCTGTCGATACAATAGTAACGTTATTGGCAGATTTATCGTTAACCGACGCCGTAATAGCGGTGGGCCATCGGGTAGTTCATGGCGGCGAACTATTTACTCAGTCTGTCGTAATTACAGACCACGTATTATCTCAACTTGAACAGCTTTCCAAGCTTGCCCCTTTGCATAATCCAGCCAATATTATTGGTATAAAGGCGGCATCTCAAGCATTTCCTAGCTTAAAACAAATCGCCGTTTTTGATACCGCTTTTCATCAGACGATGCCAGAGAAAGCTTATATTTATGCATTACCGCGACTATTGTATAAAGACCATGGTATTCGCCGCTATGGCTTTCACGGCACTAGTCATTTATATATAACTCAGCAAGCAGCAGCGATTTTAGATAAACCGCAAGATGACATTAATATTATTAGCGCACACCTCGGAAATGGCGCAAGCGTCACCGCGATTAAGAGTGGAAAAAGCGTTGATACAAGTATGGGCTTAACACCGCTTGAAGGCTTGGTCATGGGGACGCGTTGTGGTGATCTTGACCCGGCAATTTCTCAATATATGATCGACCAACTTGATTACACAAATGAGCAAGTGAACGATATATTTAATAAAAAAAGTGGCTTATTAGGTTTATCAGATATCTCTAATGATTGCCGTATTGTCGAAGAGCGTGCAGAGAAAGGCGATGCACTTTGCAAACTTGCTATTGATGTGTTTTGCTATCGATTGGCGAAATATATCGCTTCTTATACCGTGCCCTTAGGCCGCCTCGATGCGCTAGTGTTTACTGGCGGGATCGGCGAAAACTCGGATATGATTCGAACGAAAGTCATCGAACAATTAACAATATTCGGATTTGAGGTTGATGCTCAAGCGAATCTAAGCGCCCGATTTGGCAAAGGCGGAAAGATCACGACGACAAACAGTCCAATTGCAATGGTAATCCCGACCAACGAAGAACTCGTCATTGCCCTTGACGCCATAAGTCTAATAGAGGAATAGTCATGCCTAGAACGATAATGTTAGTACCCGTTGGATTTGGTGTAGGACTTACCTCAGTAAGCATGGGACTAGTGCATGCGGTTGAACGGCACGGAATAAAGGTGAATTTCTTTAAACCAGTTGCACAACCGGTCTCTGGCGACGTTGGTCCAGAGCGCTCAAGTACTATTATTGGGCGAAACCCAAATATCGAACCACCCAAGCCGCTGCTACCAGGGTATGTTGATAATATGATGAGTAGCGGTAAAGCCGACACCCTGCTCGAAGAAATTGTTGAGCAAGCGAATCGTGCAACGTTAGACAATGACATATTGATTATCGAAGGCTTAGTCCCAACTCGTAAGCAGCAATATACGTCTCGCCTTAATAACATGATTGCAAAGGCACTTGATGCCGAGGTCGTTTTTGTAACTTCACCTGGCAGTGATAGTGCTACCCAACAAAAAGAACGCATCGAAATTGCCTGTCAACCTTTTGGTGGTACCGACGCAGAACGAATCCTAGGTTGTATTGTTAACAAAATTAATGCCCCAATTGATGACAATGGTGTGCTGCGCCAAGATCTTGCCGGTAACAACAGCAACTCCAATCAGCAACAAATGGAAGTTTTCCAATTGTTTGGTCGTAGTCCAATTCGCGTTTTAGGCTATATTCCATGGAATGAGCAAATCATTGCTCCACGCGTCATCGACATCGCGAATCATTTACAAGCAAAAGTTATTAACGAAGGTGAAATTACCAGCCGCCGTTTAAGAAGCATTACCTTTTGTGCGCGTAGCATTCCTAATATGGTCGAGAACTTTAGCGCGAACAAGCTCCTCGTCGCATCCGGTGACCGCTCTGATGTTATCGTGTCAGCCTGTTTAGCAGCAATGAATGGCACTAAGATAGGCGCACTGTTACTAACGAATGGTTATGAGCCAGAGCAGCCTGTATTAGATTTATGTCAGCAAGCGATGGCCACTGGTTTACCTATTCTTCTAGTTGATAGCAATACTTGGCAGACATCAATAGATTTACAAAGCTTTAATCACGAAGTGCCGAATGATGATGTTGATCGTATTAATAAAGTTGATGAATTTGTGGCAAGTCACATCGATAAGCATTGGATAAGTTCGCTTGCTCATGCATCAAGCCGAGAACGTCGATTATCCCCCGCCGCTTTTAGATACCAATTGACAGAGATGGCTCGCCGCGCTGCTAAAACAGTTGTTCTGCCTGAAGGTGAAGAGCCTCGCACCATCAAAGCAGCGGCAATTTGTGCACAGCGCAATATTGCTAATTGCGTATTACTAGGTAATCCTGAAACCATAGAACTGATTGCAACACAACAAGGCGTTGAGCTAGGTGCAGGTGTCACTATCATCAATCCAGAAGATGTTCGTCAGCAATATGTTGACCCTATGGTTAAGATGCGAGAACACAAAGGACTTACTGAAGTGGTCGCGCAGGAACAACTTGAAGACAATGTTGTTTTAGGCTCTATGATGCTTGCGCAAGACGAAGTTGACGGCTTAGTTTCAGGGGCTATTCACACTACCGCTAATAC
>MPDF01000097.1 GCA_001874365.1 Gammaproteobacteria bacterium MedPE
GATTTTTTGAATAACGTATATATTGCCGTAGCGATAACCAAGATTGGCAATATTTTCTCTAGAAACTCTCCTGACACAAGATAAACAGCAAAAGCACCGAGTAAAGCGCCAATAAATGTTGAAATAGCGCAATGCACCCACAACTTGGGCGAGAATAACTTGTTCTTATAAAAGGTGTAACTCGCAGTGGCTGTGCCAAAACTTGATGCTAGTTTGTTGGTGCCTAATACCATATGTACGGGCATCCCGGTACTCAGTAACGCTGGCACTGTTAATAATCCTCCGCCGCCAGCAATCGCATCAACAAATCCGGCGATTAAGGCAACGCTAGATAAAATAAACCACAGCGGAATGCTGTCTAGTAATTCAATCATTAATTAGTGCTCAATGGTAACTTTGTAAGGTGGCAGGGAGTCAATAAGTGATTGGCCGTAGCGTTTGGTCACTAATCGTCGATCTAAAATGGTGATAGTGCCTTTATCTCCTTCGTTACGCAATAGACGCCCACAGGATTGAATCAATTTTCTTGACGCGTCTGGAATTGTCAATACCATAAAAGGGTTACCGTTTTTGCTTTTGATATATTCACTATGCGCTTGTTCAATAGGGGAGTTTGGCACCGCAAATGGTAACTTGGTAATGATAAGTTTGGTTAGATAGTGGCCTGGTAAATCAAGTCCTTCTGAGAAACTACTGGTACCAAATAAGATACTACCTTGTTTGTTGTCACATTTGTCCTTGTGAAGTGTCAACAATGCATTTCGCGATGCTTCACCTTGTACTAACAATGAAAACTTATGTTTCTCGCGCAGCGTTTTAGCTACTTGATTCATTTGCCAATAAGATGAGAACAATACAAGCGTTGCGTCTGTTTTATTTAATCGCTGCGATAAATCTTTAATGACTTCATGAGTAAAGCTATCACTATTGGGTTCTACTGATAGCTTAGGAATAATTAATTCACCATTATTTTTAAAATCAAATGGTGAGTTTAATTTTATGTATTGAGTGCCATCGTTGGATTTTAGACCGGCACTGCGTCTAAAGTGATCAAATGAATTCAGTGCTGTAATGGTTGCGGAGCATAATATCACGCCCAAGGCCTGAGACCAGAGGTAGTCTTCTAAAAAGTACCCGACCTCTATTGGTGCAGCGTGTAAGGAAAATTCACTTTTCGCGTCATCGGTCAACTCAATCCATCTTACGGTTGGTGCAGCGTTTTTGCTATCAAGGCGTTTATACATTGCCCACAATTTGTGGTTATTTTCCATTCGCGCGATTGTTGTTCCCAAATCGCCAAGAATAGCCTCGATCTTCCACGGGCTTATATCACCGTCTTTATATGAATCCATCACAACTTGATGGATCTTATTGAGATCTCTTAAAGCGAGTTTACTCAAATCTTCACAATTTATAGCAAGCGGCATCATGCTCTCAGGAACGACACCGTTCTCGAATCGATAGCGATTGTCTTCATTATTAAAGAGTGATTTATTATTCGACAGCCACTGATGAACTAGTTTTATCTCTGAACGTAACTCATTACAATGGTCGCTGAGTTTCATTAACGGACCTATAAGTTGATCGCTTTTCATGCTATCGGAGACTTTCTTACCCAGTAAGTCTATTTTGGTTAACCATTCCATTGTTGCGAGAACACTTGATGAAGCACTAGAAAAATCACGTGCTTTTTCAGGAAGGTGATGAGCTTCGTCGATAATGTAAAACATATCTTGAGGTTCAGGTAATATTTTACCACCACCGAGCTCTAGATCAGCGAGCAGAAGGCTGTGATTAACAATCAAGACATCGAGTTTATCGACTTTTTCACGCGCTTTATGAAATGGGCACTGGCGATGGGCGTTTAGTTGTTTGTTACAGCCAAATTTATCACATTGAATTTGATACCAAAGTATATCTGGTATTGGTGTTACCCAACTATCTCGTTCGCCGTCCCATTCTTTTTCTGTCCAACTCTTCCAAAGTTTTTTGATGAGTTTTAATGTTCTTTCATCAGGTGGTTGTTGCCAAGTTGCTTGAGAGTCGGATGCATTTGGGTCGGCCAATAACTCAAGTTTACTCGCACATATATAGCGTTGTCGGCCTTTGATTAAGCCAAATGAGAAATCTAAATCACTAATTCGTCTAAATAGTGGTAGGTCTTTATCGAGCAGTTGCTCCTGCAGCGCTACCGTGGCGGTAGATATACAGACTTTTTTATTTAATGATTTTGCTAACACAATTGCGCCAAGGCAATAAGCGAGAGATTTACCTGTTCCTGTTCCTGCTTCTATTACGCCAATACGTCGTGACTTTTCAAAATCACCACCTAACACTTTAGCCGTTTGAGCAACCATGTAATTTTGTTCTTTACGAGAAACAAAATTCGGAATGTTTGTTTTGAATTGTTTAAAGCACTGTTGAATCGATTGTTGAACGTTAGCTGAGAGCATGGTGGTAATAAATACAGGAATAAGTAGCTGCAATGATAGCAACTTTACGCATAATTATCCGATTAAAGAGCGGTTTTAATCACAAACTGTAATGGGGAAAAATAAATTTATAAAATGTGGTTGAGTGTAAAAATTGATATTAGTCAATTATTTAATTATTTATCAATTGCTTACGTAGTTTTTCTCTTAGTAACTAATTGGAATGTCATAAATAATTCAAAATTACATTAAATTAACATTTTGTTACGAATAGAAATTGGCGATTTTTGAGATTAAAAATGTATCTGCGAGTGTCGTCACTTTATTAACTAGAAAATAATAATACCTTACTTTTAAAAAGCAATATAATCACGAGTAACTAAAATTAATTATATTTAAATCAAGTGTTTATTTTGTTTTTTGTAGTTGGCGTATTACTAGTATTTTGAGTCGTGCTATTAATCTTATCGGGTGAATTATAAAGTTCTATTAGGTTTTTATTTTTATGTAACAGAACGTGTATTTCAGAAAATACTGGTGTGATATTTGACATAGTATGTCAACTCTGTACGTATCATAATGTGTTTATGTTGTAATTTTAATGTTGTATTTATGTTAAACTCTTTTCTTATCAATTGCTTATAATGTTGGTTTGGAAGTCACTAAACCGTAGATTTACTGTTGACAGTGAAATAATGAATGTGAAATGATGGCATCGGTTTTGCCCCTTCAAACAGAAGGGATCAGGTATAAATAATATAATATTAAAACCTAAAGACGTTCTGTGAGTGTCATAAGTATGTACATTTGTACTTACGATACCTCAGCAGTTTCCACAATAAATTTGGTTAGGAACTATGTCCAAGTTAAGTAAAAATAAAATCGCTATAGCAATAGCGGGAGCCGTTGCTCTTACAACAACCTTCGCCGCCTCTGCAGCAGATGAAGTTAAAAAACTTCAAAAAGCAGATGGTACTATTCAAAAAGCTGCAGCTAATTCACAAAAGAAAGTGAACAAATTGCATGAACAAGCTGGTGACCTAGTATTCCAATATCGTCAAGTAGTTGATGATACTGATGGTCTTCGTTCATACAATGATTATGTTGCTTCTTTAGTTGCCGATCAACAGTCAAAAATTGATGCAACTCAAGAAGATATCAATGGTATTGATAAGACTCGTCAAGGTCTTGTTCCACTGATGTTTAAAATGATTGATACAATCGAAGAGTTCGTTTCACTTGATTTACCTTTCGAAAAGAAAGAACGTGAAGCTCGTATCGCTTACTTAAAAGAAATGATGCTTGATTCTAATGTTTCAACGGCTGAGAAATACCGTAAAGTGTTAGAAGCATATCAAATCGAGCTAGATTCAGGCCGTACGTCTAAGGTAACTCAAGGAAAAGAAACTATTGATGGTAAAGAACTTACTGTTGATGTTCTTCAGTTTGGTCGCGTAACACTAGTTGCTCAAACGTTAGATTCTAAACAAACTTGGGTTTGGAATAAATCTGCTAAGAAATGGGATACTCTAGGTGATGAATGGCGTCGTCCAATTAAGAACGCTATTGATGTTGTTCGTAAAGATAAGTCACCAAATCTTGTTAAATTACCGGTACCAGCTGTAGGGAGCGCTAAATAATGAATAAGTTATTTAAAGGTTTAGCGATTGCTTCATTAGCAATGTCAGCTTCTTTTGTTCACGCGGCAGCACCGTCTGTTACGTTAGATCAATTGTTACAAAAAATTCAGAAAGAGCGTATCTCTGAAGCACGTATCGATAAGAAACGTGAAGCAGAATTCCGCAGTGCTCGTGCAGATAAATCGGCGCTATTACGTAAAGCGAAAGCTGAACGTACTGCTGAAAAAGCACGTGGTGCTCGTCTTTTAAAACAACATGCTGACAATGAGCGTCGCATGGCTGAGTTAGCAGCTGATCTTGCTGCTGCACAAGGCGATTTAAAAGAAGCATTCGGTGTTGTACGTGGTGTTGCTGGTGATGCAACGGGTATCGTTGCTGCATCTGTAATTTCTGCCCAATACCCTGGTCGTGCTGAAGAATTAGCTGCTATCGGTGCTCTTAAAGGCCTTCCTGGTTTGCAAGAGTTAGAAAACCTATGGTTTGCTCTTCAAACTGAAATGACTGAATCTGCAAAAATCTCTACATTTACAGTACCTGTATCTGATGTTGAAGGTAATACGGCTGATCGCACTGTGACTCGTATTGGTGCATTTAACTTATTAGATTCTGATGGTTACCTTGTTTTCCGTGAAAACGGTGTTGCTGAGCTTGCTCGTCAACCAGAAGCTCACATGGTTGGTACTGTTGCGCCTTACCTAGGAGAAACTTCTGGTTATACTTCACTGTACCTTGATCCTGGTCGTGGTGGTTTATTAAACCTATTGACTGGTCAAGCAACACTTGAAGAAAAATACCACCAAGGTGAGACTGTAGGTTACATCATCACTGCAGTATTAATCTTAGGTCTATTAATCGCTCTTGAGCGTGTTGTAACGCTAACGCTTCTTGGCGGTAAAGTTAAATCTCAACTTAAGAATCCATCAACACCAGGTGATAACCCACTAGGTCGTATCTTAAAAGTTTACCATGGCGCGAAAGATACAGATGTTGAAACACTTGAGTTAAAACTTGATGAAGCAATCTTGAAAGAAGTTCCTCGTCTAGAGCGTGGTATTTCAATCATTAAAGTATTAGCGGCGATTGCTCCTATGCTTGGTCTTCTAGGTACGGTAACAGGTATGATTGGTACGTTCCAAGCGATTACCTTGTTTGGTACTGGTGACCCGAAAATGATGGCTGGCGGTATCTCTACTGCATTGGTAACAACGGTTCTTGGTCTTGTAGCTGCACTTCCTCTAATGTTAGTACATGCTGTAGTATCAGGTCGTTCTAAAGCACTTTTACACATTCTTGAAGAGCAAAGCGTTGGTATCATCGCTGAGCACGCCGAGAAGGAGTCTAAGTAATGATCTATTACCTGATGGGCCTTTGGGAATCTATCAGGGACTTCATGGCCACAGGCGGCGATGTACTGTTATTTGTTGCAGTAACATTGTTCCTAATGTGGAGCTTAATGCTTGAGCGTTATATGTACCTTAGAGTCGTATTTCCAAAAGAGCGTAAGCGTATAATTGCAGCGTGGGATGCTCGAGAAGATACAACTTCTTGGTATGCCCAGCGCATCCGTGAGGCCTGGATTTCCCAAGCCAATGAAAAATTAACAGCGAGAATGACTATCATCAAAACGCTAGTAGCAATTTGTCCAATGATCGGATTGCTAGGTACTGTAACCGGTATGATCAGCGTGTTTGAAGTTATGGCAACAATTGGTACCTCGAACGCCCGTCTAATGGCAGGTGGTATTTCGATGGCTACGATGCCTACTATGGCTGGTATGGTTGCTGCGTTATCTGGTGTTTTCTTTAGTGCACGTTTAGCTGGTCAGTTAAAAATTGCACGTGAAACACTAGTTGATAGTCTGCCACATCATTAGAGAGAGAATTAATTATGGCACGTAAACGTTTTCATGAAGATGACGAAGCTGAAGTAGATATGACCCCGATGCTTGACATCGTATTCATCATGTTGATCTTCTTCATCGTAACAACTTCATTCGTTAAAGAAGCTGGCTTTGATGTTAATAAGCCACAAGCTGCCCAAGCGACTAAGAAGCCATCTGCAAATATCTTTATTGCAGTTGATAAAGCTGGTCGTATTCACATGGAGAAACGCGTTGTTGATATTAAACGTGTCCGTGCGAATGTTGAGCGTATGCTTGCAGAATCACCTGAAGCTGCGGTAATGATCATGGCTGATGTTGACGCTAAGCATGGCGTTGTTATCAAAGTTATGGATCAAGTTAAAGCTGCGGGCATTGATAAATTGATGGTTAACGCAGAAGGAGAGTAATTATGATAAGAGCATTGGTAGCCGTATTACTTGGTGCCGTTGTCACTTTCGCATTATTTGCCTTTATGTCGTTTTTAGTTAACTTAGGCGGCGAGCGTATTGCGAAGTCTGACAAGTCTGAACCGATAATGATTAATCCTGATAGGGAAGAATCTAAGGCGAATACGAAGACACGCTTTAAGCCGAAGCCGCCACCGCCACCAGATGCACCGCCACCGCCTTCACAGGTGGAGCCGGATACTTCTGATGCTAATACCGGTATGGATTTTAATATCGGTGGCGTTTCAGTAACTGGTGTGTCAGCTGGAATGGATGGTCCTGGTGTTGGTATGATGCAAGATGGTGAAGCGACACCTGTTGTACGTATTGATCCTAGATATCCTATTAAGGCTGCACGTGACGGTAAAGAGGGTTACGTAGTACTAAGCTTTACAATCAATGAAATTGGTGGAGTTGATGATGTTAAAGTTATCGAAGCAAAACCAAAACGCTTATTTGATAAAGAAGCACGACGCGCGTTAAAACGTTGGAAATATAAGCCGAAAATGGTTGAAGGTAAGCCACAAAAAGTACCTAATCAAACTGTTCGTCTTGATTTTACACTTGATAAGCAGGGGAGATAATTGATGAAATATTCAACTAAATTTGCTGTTTTATTATTAACGTTGGCGATTGGATTAACTAGTGTGTCAACAGACACCCTAGCCTTTGCTAAAGACAATTCTGACCGTAAGACCTATACGCTATCGCCGCGTGTTGGTAAGAAAGTTGCGAAGATCTATGACTTATATGCAGCAGATAAAATTGATGAAGCGTTAGTATTAGCTTTAGAAATTAAACCTAAGAAACCATATGATAAAGCATATATGGCGAAATTTTTAGGTAGTATGTATGCGGGCCAAAAAGGCAAAGGTAAAGAAGCAATAAAATATCTTCAAGCGTCTGTTGATGCTGATATTTTAAGTACAAATGAGCATGGAAGTGCCATTCGTACATTGGCTGATTTACAAGTTCAAGAAAAATTGTTTGAAGATGCGGTAAAGAACTATAAATTATGGATGGAGTTTACTGGTAAACAAGATCCAAAAGTTTATATTCGAATCGGCGTTGCTTATATGGAACTGAAGCAATATCAGAATGTTATTGCTCCAGCTGATAAGGCTATTGAGCTGCAATCTGCTAAGCCAGAAGATTCGCCATATCGATTGAAGCTTGGTGCATATTATGAGAATAAGAACACTAAAAAAGCAATTGAAGTTCTGGAAGTTATGGTGGAGCTATTTCCGGCTGAAGCTAAGTATTGGGCTCAGTTAGGTCAGTTCTATATGTTGGATGAGCGTTACGAAAAAGCATTAGAAACAATGCATATCGCTTATATTAATGGTTATCTAACAACTAAGAGTCAAATTTTAGTGTTAGCGCAACTTTATACCAATAACATGATTCCATATCGTGCAGCGGCATTGTTAGAAAAGCATATGAAAGCTGGATTGATTGAGCGTGACGAGCGCATGCTCAAACTCATTGCTTCTTCTTGGCATCAAGCTAAAGAGCTCAAGAAAGCGATTAAGTTTTATGGTGAAGCAGCGGCGATTGAAAACAATGGTGAACTTTACTACAAACAAGGTACATTGGCGTTTGAGCTTGAAAGGAATCGTGATGCAATTAAAGCGCTTAAACTTGCATTGGAAGACAAAAAGCTTCGTAAGCCTGATAATGCGATGTTTACGTTGGCACAAGCATATTTTTATAACGGTCAATATAAGACTGCTTTAAAAACAATGCGTACTGTCCAGAAAGCGAAGACAAAGAGTGTAGCGAAGAATGCTGGCGTTTGGGTTAAGTACATTAAAGACACTGCAAAGCGTCGTAATGTAACGATTTAATTCCTAAACTACAGTTAAAATCTGCTAGTATAAGCCTCGCCTCGTGCGGGGCTTTTTTTTGCATTCGAAACACTATTTTGTTGGGAAGATTATGAACTTGATAAAACCATTACTACTCTGCGGCGTACTTACATTGACGGCTTGCGATAACAGCTATCAAGTAGCTCAACAAAATATTGCTGTCGAGATGCCAAATAAGGTTAAAAATGAGGATCAGAACTTCGCTGCTTTGGCACAGCAATATTTCGAACAGCAGGTGACATTGAACCCTATTTACGGATTGTATATTGGAGATTATAGTAAAAATGACTTATTTGTGGATGACTTATCTGATGATTATTTAAAGCAACGCTTTGATTTAACGTCTAAAACACTTGCTTATCTAAATGGTTTATCCGTAGAAAAATTATCAGAACCAAATCAAATTAGTTATCAAATACTCAAAGCTAACCTTAAGAATGAATTACAAGGAAATGCCTTTCCCACTCATTATCTGCCATTTTCGCAATTTGATTCATTGATGAGCACTATGGCACAACTAGGTTCAGGCCAGAGCGCTCAGCCGTTTAACACTATTAAAGATTACCAAGACTTTGCAAAACGATTAGAGGGATATGTTGCATGGTTTGCTAGTGCAGAGCAGCGATTGTCTGAGGGGGTAGATAATAACGTTGTGTTGCCGAGAGTATTGGTCAAACGATTGGTCAAACAGTTGGAAACACAAGTTGTGAAGAACCCAAGCGCCAGTATATTTTATCAGCCAATTGATAATTTTCCAGCGAGCTTTTCCGGCGTAGAGAAAGCGCAGCTTACTAACGATTACAGTGCATTAATCACCAATAAGATAGTTCCTGCTTATCAAGGATTGATTGATTTTATCAATGAGCAATATCTACCACATACACGTGCAACGGATGGGTACGGTAGCTTGCCTAACGGTTTGCCTTGGTATCAATATTTAGCAAATACTCATACGACAACAACAATGGATGTGATGCAGATTCATCAATTAGGACTCGATGAAGTTGCGCGGATTTTACGTGAAATGAATAACGTCAAAGAAAACGTCGGATTTCAAGGAGACTTAAATGCGTTTTTTAGTCATTTAAGTCAGTCCCCACAATATTTCTTTACTGATAAGCAAGATTTGATTGACGGCTATCAGACGTATAAAAAACGTATCGATAGTGTGTTACCACAATATTTCGATGTTATGCCTAAATCTCCTTATATCGTTAAAGCGGTTGAAACGTTTCGCGAGCAAAGCGCTGCCGGTGCATCTTATGCGTCTGGTAGTCCAGACGGGAGTCGTCCAGGTGTGTTTTATGTAAATACCTATAATCTGAAAGCTCAGCCGAAGTGGGGCATGATGACTCTATCATTGCATGAAGCGGCACCAGGACATCATTTTCAAATTTCGTTAGCGCAAGAGCTACAAGGTATTCCTGATTTCCAAAAATTTGGTGGTCAAACGGCCTTTATTGAAGGTTGGGCGTTGTACAGCGAACAACTTGGTATTGAAATGGGACTGTTTGACGATCCGTATCAATACTTTGGTAAATTAGCCGACGAGATGCTGCGAGCGATGAGATTGGTCGTTGATACTGGATTACACGCAAAAGGATGGAGCCGTGAGCAAGCAATAGCTTATATGCTAGCTAATTCAACAATGGCTGAATCAGACGTTGTGGCAGAAGTTGAACGTTATATGGCTATACCGGGCCAAGCGTTATCGTACAAAATTGGTCAACTAAAAATTATGGAATTAAGAGCGCGAGCTGAATCAGCTTTAGGGAAAAAGTTTGATATCAAAGCATTCCATAACCAAGTCTTACTCGATGGAGCGCTCCCGTTAGCAGTGCTCGAAGCTAAAATCGACCGCTGGATTGCGACAACATTAGCGACGACCAAATAATAAATATGACGATGAAGTTAGTTCTAGCGCCGCTCGAAGGTGTTATTGATCACTTGGTGCGTCAGTTGCTCACTGAGCTCGGTGGCTTTGATTTATGTATCACCGAGTTTATGCGTGTTTCTGATACATTTATGCCAGAGCGCAGTTTTTATAAGTTATGTCCTGAGCTTGATCATGGAGGAAAAACCTCAGCTGGTGTTCCTATCCGTATGCAACTGTTGGGGCAACATCCGGGTTTAATGAGCGATCATGCCAATCGTGCCATTGAACTAGGCAGTCATGGCATTGATTTAAACTTGGGCTGTCCCAGTAAGATCGTCAACACTAATAAAGGCGGTGCGGTGTTGCTCAAAGAACCTGAAGTTGTTTATCAGCTTGTTAAAGCGATGAGAGAAGCTATACCTCAAAATCAGATTTTTTCGGTGAAGATACGGCTGGGCTGGGATGATCCTAATACCGTCCATGAGATTAGCGATGCAATTGTCAGCGCAGGAGCTAACGAATTAACAATTCATGCTCGCACCAAAGTTGATGGTTATAAAAAAGAAGCCATAAAATGGGCGGCGATTGCACCTGTTGCTGAAAAAGCACAAATATCCTTGATTGCTAACGGTGAAATATGGAATGCGCAAGATGCGTTGTCTTGTCAGCAACAAACCGGTTGTCGAAATTTGATGCTGGGCCGAGGAGCATTGGCGATGCCAAATCTTGCAGCGACGATAAAGCATGGTACAGCGCCAATGCCTTATGCTGAACTTTTAACGCTGCTTAGTCGCTACACAACGTTTGAAGTGGAAGGTGATAAGGGGCTCTATTACCCAAATCGCATTAAACAGTGGTTGGTTTATTTACGTCAGCAATATCCAGAAGCTAAAGCGTTATTTGGCGCAATCAGGACATTAAATAAGACACCAGCGATCATTGACGTGTTGAATGCGGAACGCGAACGTTACCTATCTTATTAATTCCAATCGAGCTTTGTGACTTAAGCCGTATCTTTTTTTAGGCTACTAGTTTTCATCTGGTAGCCATTCCTTTATAATGTCGCGTCACAAAAAGAACCCTATGGGGATGGTTTTGTTGAAAAGTCTGTATTTATGCAGCTTTCGAGCCCTCCCTCATTAATTTTAGAAAGCAACTTTAATAGAGTAAAACAATGGCAGATTTATCAAAATACAGAAATATTGGTATCTTCGCTCACGTTGATGCTGGTAAAACCACAACAACTGAACGTATCTTGAAGCTTACCGGTCAAATTCACAAAACTGGTGAAGTACATGACGGTGAGTCAACTACTGACTTCATGGAACAGGAAGCTGAGCGCGGTATTACTATCCAGTCTGCTGCTGTTACT
>MPDF01000098.1 GCA_001874365.1 Gammaproteobacteria bacterium MedPE
CGATGATCCCTTATGTCGGCCAGTATATGGACGCTGCGTTACCCAAAGCGCTAGGCACTGTTGGTTACCCGACTTATTATTTATTAGATTCGAATCGAAAACTTGTTAATAAATATATGGGAGAAAATGCGCTAAACCATATAAAAAAACGTATGAAAACTCACATAAATTAACATGTCATAACACAAGCGTTTTAGTATTCATTAAATGGCTATACGTTAATTTCAAAAATAATGATAGCCACATAGATAGTTAAGCATCGATTAATTTAACTCCCCATAAACTGTATATCAGCTTGTTAAAGCGCCTGATATCAATTGACCAGTTCTTTGCTCTCTCACTAACTGAAATTGGTATAAATTTTTGTGATTAAAGATAGTGAAAGTTCATGTTAAGATTAGTTTCTGTCTCGTGATTTAATTATCGATATCGCATTAACATTTGAGAAAACCATGACATTAAAGACTTTTAAATTTGCTGTTTTATCACTACTACTCGTTATTAGTAGTCAAAGCTATGCTTTTGATATCAGTGAACGCAAAGCATCTCAGCTAGTACAAAGTAAGTACAAAGCGAAGAAATTATTAAAAGTTGAATCTATTTCAAGTCGTGGAACCAAAGCTTTTAAGATAAAAATCTTATTAGATAGCGGGCGCTTAAAAACAGTATATGTGAATAAAAAGAGCGGCAAAATTTCAGAACGTCAGCCGTAATACAAAAATTAAATCATCGCTTTACAAGGATTATCATGCGCATTTTAGTAATTGAAGACGAACCAATTTTACAAGAACAACTCGCCGCTATTCTCATCAAACAAGGTTACGCTGTAGACTGTGCGAGCGATGGTGAAGAAGGACTATATCAGGGCACTGAATACCCTTACGATTTAGCCATTATCGATTTAGGTTTACCAAAAATAGACGGTATTGAAGTCATCAAGCGTCTTCGTAAAAACGATAAAAACTTCCCAATTCTCATTTTAACAGCACGCGATCAATGGCAAGAAAAAGTCATTGGCTTAGATTCTGGTGCAGATGATTACTTAACTAAACCATTTGAAATGGATGAGCTGTTAGCTCGAGTTAAAGCGCTATTGCGCCGTAGTGTTGGTATGGCAAGTGCTACTCAAAACTTCGGTCCACTGTCATTAGATCTAAACGCACAATCTATCGCCGTTGACGGAACTGAAGTCGAACTTACCGCTTATGAATATAAAGTGATGGAGTATTTACTAACCCATCCGCATCAAGTGATTTCTAAAACGGTGTTAACTGAACACATTTACGATCAAGATTACGATCGTGATTCGAATGTAATTGAAGTATTTGTGCGCCGTCTTCGTTTAAAAATCGATCCTGAGAACTCAATTTTACCAATTGAAACGCTTCGTGGTCGTGGTTATCGCATAAATCCAGCGATTGCTAACGGTTAATACGATAGCCGTTTATTAAGATACTCAATTGAAAAAGTACTCGTTACGAACCCGTATCCTTATAATGGCCAGCTTATTAATGCTGGTCTTTTTTAGTATTACTGGTGCGATTTTAGACTCCGCATTTTCTAATGCAGCAAAGACTGCTGCCAAAGAAAAAATGCAGCTGCAAATTCTTAGTTTAATATCGAGTGCTGAGCAACAAGGGCGTGATTTAATCATGCCAAATTATCAATCCGATCCTCAGTTTAATGAAGCCAGTTCAGGTCTTTATGGTTATGTATTAGACAGAGCAGGTAGAGAACTATGGCGCTCTAAATCAGCCGTGTTAATTTCTCCGGTCACTGCCCGCCCAGCACTGCCAGGTAAGCAAAGCTTTAATCTCGACAATACCCACTCTGATATCGAATTATTTGTTGCGACCTACGGCACCATTGAGGAGAGTGAAGGCAAAGATTATCAATACACCTTTGTGGTCATGAAAGATAATTATAGCTATCGTCAATCCATCATTAGTTATCGTGAAAACCTATGGTTGTGGCTAAGTGTTGTTGCCATATTATTGTTAGCTGCCCAGCATATATTACTCAGCCGCGGCCTGCGACCGCTTCACGACCTGGCGCATCACCTCAAAGATATCGAGGATGGTCGCAGTGAATCCTTAAGTGGCGACTACCCGAAAGAGCTTAGCCGCTTAACCGGAAACCTTAACCGCCTTATCGATAGTGAACGCCAACAACGAGAACGCTACCATCAACGCTTGGGTGATTTAGCACATTCACTTAAAACACCTCTAGCCGTCATTAGTAACGCGGCCAGTGACCCCACTGACGATTTACGAACTATCGTTAAAGAGCAAAGTTCTCGCATGGACCAAATTGTTCGCTATCAGCTACAACGCGCCGTTGTTAGCCAACAAGTCACTAGCATTACTAAGGTCAATATTTTAGAACAAGCCAAACAAATCAAAAGTGCACTCGACAAGGTATATCAAGCCAAAGCCGTCATGTGTGATATTCACATTCCCACCACCAGCGTTTTTCAAGGCGATCAGGGTGATTTATTAGAGATGTTAGGCAACTTTATGGACAATGCCTATAAATACGGGGCAGGAGAAGTTCGGGTGGCGGTTAATGAATCTACGGACTCAATTACCTTTATCGTTGAAGATAACGGTGTTGGTATTGAAGAGTCACAACGTGAAAAAATTACGCAGCGCGGTGCGCGATTAGATACACAAGAACACGGCCAAGGCATAGGTATGGCCGTCGTAGTAGATATTGTGAAAGGTTACAACGGTGTCATCGACATCAGTGAATCAGACTTACTTGGCGCTAAATTTACTGCAACTTTTCCTAAACATCATTATTAGCCTACTTAAAACATCCCCTGCTCAGAGGTGATAAGACCAGTAAAATGCTGCCAAAATCGGCGATTTGTATATACTATGTCGCGATAAGGTAATCTTTGCGACTTGTTTGCTTTGAGCAAGCTAGATAAACTAGATTTTAACGAAACTTCTCGAAAATAAGCAAGATTAAAGATTTACTCAGAGGATCACTGCAAGATGAGCGAAAATAAACAGATTTTATTGGTAAATGGCCCTAACTTAAATATGCTAGGCCAACGTGAACCGGGTCATTATGGTGTCGCTACGTTGCCACAAATTGTTGAGAAGCTAACAAAACAGGCATCAACAATGGGTATTTCACTCGAACATATACAGTCCAATGCGGAATTCGAGTTAATTGATGCAATACATCAAACCAAAGCTGATTTTATTATCATTAATCCTGCAGCATTTACACACACAAGCGTCGCCCTGCGTGATGCTATCTTGTCGGTAAATATTCCTTTTATTGAAGTTCATTTGTCTAACGTTCATAAACGTGAAGCGTTCCGCCATCATTCTTACTTTTCAGACGTTGCCGTCGGAGTAATTTGTGGCTTGGGTGCTCGTGGTTATGAATACGCATTACAATCAGCAGCCGATGTGCTGCAGTCGTCTTAAAAATTTAAAAGAGAACAGTTATGGATATTCGTAAAATAAAGAAACTAATCGAACTAGTTGAAGAATCAGGCATTACCGAATTAGAAATTTCTGAAGGTGAAGAGTCTGTACGCATCAACCGCACTTCTGGCGTTGTCGCTGCTCCTGTTGCAGTAGCTGCACCAGTTGCCGCTCCTGTAGCTGCTCCAGTTGCTGCTGCGCCAGCAGCCGCTGCTCCAGCACCTGCTGTTGTTTCTGGTCATCAAGTTGTTTCACCAATGGTTGGTACTTTCTACCGTGCATCTTCACCAGATGCTAAGCCATTTGTTGAAGTGGGTAGCAAAGTAAATGTTGGCGACACGCTATGTATCGTTGAAGCCATGAAAATGATGAATCAAATCGAAGCTGATAAAGCGGGTACTGTTGTTGCAATCGAAGTAGACGATGCCGCACCAGTTGAGTTTGATCAGGTTCTAGTAATCATCGAATAAAGGCCACTTACTTATGTTAGATAAAGTAGTTATCGCCAACCGTGGTGAAATTGCCTTACGTATTATGCGCGCTTGTAAAGAGATGGGCATTAAAACCGTAGCAATTCACTCAACGGCTGATCGCGACCTAAAACACGTGTTGCTAGCAGACGAAAGCCTATGTATTGGCCCTGCTCCTGCCGCACAAAGTTACTTAAATATTCCTGCCATTATCAGCGCTGCTGAAATCACTGGCGCTGTGGCGATTCACCCCGGTTATGGTTTCCTTGCTGAAAATGCTGATTTTGCAGAGCAAATTGAGCAGTCTGGTTTTACATTCATTGGCCCTAAAGCTGAAACAATCCGTCTAATGGGCGATAAAGTTTCTGCTATCGAAGCAATGCGTAAAGCTGGCGTTCCTACTGTACCTGGCAGTGACGGCGTATTAGGCGACGACGATGCATTAAACATCAAAATTGCTAAGCGTATTGGTTACCCTGTTATCGTTAAAGCGTCTGGCGGCGGCGGTGGTCGTGGTATGCGTGTTGTTCGCGCCGAAGAAGAGTTACTTGAAACTATCAAGTTAACCCGTGCAGAAGCAATTGCTTGTTTCAACAACGGCGACCTATACATGGAGAAGTTCCTAGAGAACCCTCGTCATATCGAGATCCAAGTATTAGCAGACGGTCAAGGCCATGCAATTCATTTAGGTGAGCGTGATTGTTCTATGCAACGTCGTCACCAAAAAGTTGTTGAAGAAGCACCTGCACCGGGTATCACTGAAGAAATTCGTCGTTTCATTGGTGAACGCTGTGCTAAAGCTTGTATCGATATCGAATATCGCGGCGCAGGTACTTTCGAGTTCTTATATGAAAACGGCGAGTTCTACTTCATTGAAATGAACACCCGTATTCAGGTTGAACACTGTGTTACTGAAATGGTTACTGGTGTTGATTTGATCAAAGAGCAACTACGCGTTGCAGCTGGTCAGCCATTATCAATTACCCAAGACGAAGTACAGATTCGCGGCCATGCTATCGAATGTCGTATCAATGCTGAAGATCCAGTAACATTCATTCCAAGTCCTGGTGAAATCAAGCGTTTCCACGCACCAGGTGGTTTAGGGATTCGTTGGGACTCTCACATTTACGCTGGCTATAAAGTGCCACCGCATTACGATTCAATGATTGGTAAACTGATTACTTACGGTGAAAACCGTGGAATCGCCATCGCTCGTATGCGCAATGCACTAAGTGAAATGATTGTTGAAGGCATTAAAACCTCAACAGCATTGCAAGCAACAATTATGGAAGATGAAAACTTCCAAAACGGCGGCACTAACATCCATTACCTAGAGAAAAAGCTAGGTTTGTAACTCTATGTTGCCTTAGTGAAAAATCCCACATTTGTGGGATTTTTTGTTTCTAAAGCACAGCACTATTTCATCGCATTAATGACAGGAACACTATCAACGAACTGTTCAAAGTGAGTTATCTTTCCGTTATCCAATTTCCACACATGTACAACACGCGCGCTAAAAGCCTTGTTGGTTGCACGATAAACTCCCGAATAAGTCCCATAAGCAACGACCTTATTACCGTCGGCAACATAACCCTCTACATCAAAGCGATAATCCTGCCAATACTCCGCTAAGCGGCCAAACACTTGCTTTTCAATTGCCTCGTAACCAACATAAGTTCCTGCCAGTGGAAAGCCAGCAGCTTCAATCCATTGCACCTTATCACTAACGTATTTTTTCAGATGGCGACCATTTTCAGCGGAGGTTTTTCCCTCGTATCCGCCTTTCACAATAGTTAGATTTGTTACTGTTAACTGTTCGTCGTTTTGGGCGTTATCACAGCCGCCAAGTAGCGCTAAACTAGTCAATATCATTATAAATTTGCGCATCTACGTTTCTCTCATGTATCTGATGAATAATTTGATCAAGATGAGCTTGCCACATCGTCGTATTGTTATAATACCTATTGTGTTCTATACGGTGCTCTAAGCCTTGATGTTCGATTATAAATGTTGGAAATCCTTGAACCATCCATTGGTTCATCAAATCATGTGATTGTGTGATGTGTTGTTTAATATCAACAGCGTTACTGAATAACTCAATGTTCTGTGAGGTAGGCAGTAATTGGTTGGCAATCTCTGTTAACACCTTCTGTACACTCACATCTAGCGCCAAATAAAAATGTGCATGTTGAACTGCTTTTAACATATCAATACCAAGGCCATAGCGCTGCTGCATCGTTGCGACAGCTTGCGATGTCACCAGCGAATCTAAGATAATAGATTGCTCACTACCCAAACGTGCTTTATAAGCCTGAGAAAAAACCTGCCCCGTCATCGCGGCGATATGAGCGTCGTGTTCACGCGCCATTGCCTTAAATGAATCATTCATTGGACGGCGCTCAATCATACCACCAGCGTGCATTGTAATATCGATATCAGGGTGAGCAGCTAGTACCTCCACCAATGAAGTAGCACCGTAGCACCAGCCACACATGGGATCGTAAAAGTAATGTACTTTTACCATTTCATTTCTCCCATGTGAACTTTAGAGCCGATACCTAATGCCAATGGGAATACTGCTTCTGGAAAGGCTTTACTCATGGCATCAGCTAACTGTTTTGCATTTTTTGCACGCTGCTTTTCTTTGGCAAATCGCTCTAAATAATCTTTAGTAAACTCGATGCTTTGTGCCGTTAACGCAAGTTCAGGTTTCATATGGCCCGGCACAACAATTTGTGGATTTAACGCCGCCATTTGATTTAATTGCTTAAGCCATAACTGCCATTGGGTTGTATCTTGCACATCAGCTGTCCACGCGTGCAGCTCGCCGTAGATGCCTACATTACCAACAACGACTCTAACCGACGGGATCCATAAATAAGGGCGATGTGCGAGTGGCCCAGTAGTCCCCTTAATTTCGATGCGTTTACTATCAACAACGAAATAATCGCTATGGTACGCCGTTGGTAACGTTAAAGAATCTGGCGCATTGTTTCCCATTTTAGGTCCCCAAAAAGCAATCTTCTTAGCCATTTTTTCTTTGATAACCTTAACAACGTCTGGCGTTGCTATCACTTTTGCATGAGGAAAAATCCCTTTAAGCTGAGTCACGCCAAAGTAATAATCAGGATCCGCTTGGCTAACAAAAATTGTCGTTAGTTGTTTACCACTATCTAACACATTAGCTGCAATGCGCAGTGCATCTGCCTTAGTGAAACCAGCATCGATAACGGCGGCTTCTGTTTCACCGTAAACAACAGTGGAATTAACGTGGAAGCTGTTTTCATTGGCGTTATAGACTGTCAAATTAAGTGGCGCTTTATCTGCGGCAGCGCTAACACTAGCAATAGATAGTAGTGTGGCAAGTAGTGCAATTTTCTTCATAATATTATCCTTGGGTGTTTTTGAATCATCACTATGATAGAAAATTGATTTGCTCAAATATATCCATAATAATGAGCAACATTATTTCGTATTTCGGACAAATAGAAGTGGACAGACTTACCGCAGCCCAAGTATTTGTTGATATTGCTCATTCAGGAAGTTTCACTGCCACAGCAGAACGGTTATCGATGTCGCGCTCAATGGTGACACGTTACGTTGAAGCTATGGAGCAATGGTTTGATGCTCGTTTACTACACAGAACAACTCGAAAGGTCAACTTAACAACCTTAGGTGAACAATGTTTAGTTGAGATTGAACCATGGCTAGAGCAAGCTCAGCAGTTTGTTGTTGATATCAAGCCAGCCAGCGAATTATCAGACTCAATCCGAATTTCTACCAGCATGTCATTTGCTCATGCTCAGTTAATAACAGCATTTAATGAATTTATGCAATGTCACCCCAAAGTAACTATTGATATCGATCTAGGGGACAACACAGTTGATTTAGTTAAAAACCGTATCGATCTCGCCATTCGCATTGCGAGTAATCCAGAGCCATCATTAATTGGAAAGCCAATAGCAAAATGCCGCTCTGTGCTCGTTGCTAGCCCCGATTATTTAGCACAGCATCCCGTAATTTCAACACCGCAAGATCTCAGTCAGCATCAGTGTCTTGGTTATACGAACTTTGGGACCCCTGTTTGGCACTTCCAACACGGCGAGCAACATATAGCCACCGAAGTGTCTTGTCGACTAACAGCCAATGAGGCAACAGTATTACTCGAAGCTGCCAAAAATGGCGCAGGCATTGCCATTCAACCTACATACATGGCCAACAAACTAATAAAGAGTGGCGAGTTAATCGCGGTGTTACCACAATGGAAAATCAATAATATGAAGATTTATGCGCTGTATTCTTCTCGGAAACACTTGTCCCCAACAGTTCGCGCATTGATTGACTTTTTAAGCCAATACTTTGAACAACATCCTTGGGATATCGACCATACCCAAGCAATCTCAAAACGCTAGCCTTCAACCAGTCGAAAAACGTGCCCAGAATAAAGGCCTAATATGCAGCTTACAACGTCGCTATTACTGGCTTATTGCTTTACCCAACCTGAGCTTAGATATATACCCAAGCAACTAGCCTTGCGATAGGATATAATCGCCGCAAATTTGACAACGACGACGACCACTATGCCTTGGATCCAACTTAAAATTAATGCCACTGACAAAAACGCCGAAGCTCTTGGTGACATATTATCTGATAGCGGTGCCCTATCGGTTACTTTTTTAGATGCCAAGGATAACCCTGTTTTTGAACCTATGCCTGGCGAAACGTTATTATGGGGCGATACTGATATTGTCGCGTTATATGAAGGTGAAACAGACATGGTTCCTGTTATAGCCTACCTGAACGATCAATTTGGCAATGATTTTCGTTACAAACTAGAACCACTAGAAGACAAGGATTGGGTACGTGAATGGATGGATCAATTTCATCCAATGCAATTTGGCGAGCGCTTATGGATTTGCCCAAGCTGGCGTGATGTACCGAACCCAGATGCAGTTAATGTCATGTTAGATCCAGGGCTGGCTTTTGGCACTGGTACTCACCCTACAACGGCACTGTGTTTGCAATGGCTAGACGGGCAAGACCTAACAGACAAAACAGTGGTCGATTTTGGTTGTGGTTCTGGCATTTTAGCCATTGCAGCCTTAAAGCTAGGCGCTAAACGTGTTGTTGGTATTGATATTGATCCTCAAGCGATATTAGCCAGTAAAGAAAATGCAAAACGCAACGGCGTTGAAAACAAAATCGAGCTGTATTTACCACAAGATCAGCCACAAAACCTAGTAGGTGATGTCTTAGTTGCCAATATTCTTGCTGGTCCATTGGAAGAACTTGCACCCTTAATGCAAGGATTAGTTAAACAAGGTGGCCCATTAGCGCTATCTGGTCTATTACCATCACAAGCTGAAAAATTACGTGAAGTTTACGGCCAATGGTTTGAAATGGCTCCAGCGACTGAACAAGATGAGTGGATCCGATTAAACGGCATCAAGAAGTAATACCACGGTTATTTAGTAACCAGTTGAGCTGGTTACTAAAAACCAACAATTCACAATTTTTTGACACTTTTTTATCCAATCTTTGTAACATGAATGGTTTGCAAGCCCTATTCTTACTCACTTCTTAAAATATTTTTTGTTTTAATCGGCACAAAGTCACATTTTTAATCAGTCAAGAAAAATAATTGCATTTCGATTAAATATTGAGCTTTTCAATTGATATAAAAATGCGTACTATACGCTCCCCTGACGAATTGAGGTAAATATCGTATGAAGATTGGACAGTACCAATTAGCCAATCCACTCATTTTAGCCCCTATGGCCGGTATCACTGATAAACCATTTCGCGAGCTATGTTTTAAACTTGGCGCCGGAATGACCGTCTCGGAAATGTGTTCTTCGAATCCTAAAGTATGGGCGAGCAGCAAATCAACGCATCGCATGACTCATACGGATGAAGCAGGCGTTCGCAGCGTGCAAATTGCAGGTAGCGATCCTGAAGAAATGGCAGCAGCCGCTCAGTTTAACGTTGAGCAAGGTGCCCAGATAATCGATATTAATATGGGTTGTCCAGCCAAAAAGGTGAACAAGAAACTTGCTGGTAGCGCATTGTTACAGCACCCGGAAGTAGTGAAAGAAATTCTTCACTCAGTGGTCAATGCGGTTGATGTACCAGTAACACTAAAGATTCGTACCGGTTGGGATACTGACAATCGCAATGGCGTTGACATTGCAAAGCTGGCACAAGATGCCGGCATTCAGTCTTTAGCCGTACACGGTAGAACCCGTAAATGTATGTACAAAGGTTTTGCTGAGTTCGACACCATTAAAGCAATCAAACAGGCAATTTCGATTCCTGTGGTTGCCAATGGTGACATAACAACACCGGAGAAAGCACGGGACGTATTAGATTACACCGGTGCCGACGCCATAATGATTGGTCGTGGAGCCCAAGGTAACCCTTGGATATTCCGGGAGATCCATCATTACCTAACAACGGGAGAGAAGCTTGCGCCAGTAGATGCTACTGAGGTAAGTGAAACATTACTCAACCATGTGCGCGCGTTGCACGAGTTTTACGGCGACTTTTTAGGGGTTCGTATAGCTCGCAAACACATAGGTTGGTATCTCAAGGAGCAGCGTAATGAGTTACGCCAAGAGCTATTTAAGATAGAGACTGCTGATGAACAATTGGCAGTACTAAATCGCATTTTTACAGATAATATTTAATTAAGAAGAGCAAATTTCACATGTTTGATCAAAACACTAGCACTACCACTGACAATCCATTAACAGTTGAACCAATCCAACTAGCAAACGGTACAGTACGTCCACAATTATTACGTGACTCAGTAAAGCGTGCGGTAAGCAACTTTTTTGCTCAACTAGACGGCGAAGAGCCAACAGAAGTTTACGAAATGGTTTTATGTGAAATGGAACGTCCATTATTAGACCTAACAATGCAATTTACTCGCGGTAACCAAACTCGCGCAGCAAACTTACTAGGTATCAACCGTGGTACTTTACGTAAGAAATTAAAAAAATACGGCATGAACTAAGAATAATTTAGTAACTTGTTGTTTTAAAAGCCTTATTGGATTTCAATAAGGCTTTTTTATTTTAACACCCACTAACCCCTCCACAACTGGTTATACAAAACATCTTGCGCAATTTGTTCTGCGCAACTAGATCAGGACACTTTCCTTAAGAAACTTTGTTTACATTCTACTGGTGACAGATCACCGTTGGCGGTATTAAGCCGTTCTAAATTGTAATAATGCATATACGCTATAGAGATTAGACGTGCTTAACAGTCATACTGACAATATTTGAACTTTGAAAGCTTGAACCTAATTTTAAATTAGTTGTTTACTGATCATTCGTATGGGATGACCTAAATAGATCTAGCTCCATCGAATTATTAGAGAATCCCATTGCTTGTTGATGAGATAACTCTAGGCTCTCGATGTGGGATTTTAGTCTGCTCGGCCATGACGGTGTAAGCTGAATACTTTTCATCATATAACAAGTAACTGTAGTCCCCCCCGAAATATAAATATCGAT
>MPDF01000099.1 GCA_001874365.1 Gammaproteobacteria bacterium MedPE
AAGTATTTTTGATACTTAACTTCAAATGCCCACACAGTTTATTTGAATACTAATTTTTAAAGAACGTTTTATCTCAACCACCGTTTGGTGAGAGAACCACTTCGAAGCGTTTGCTTCTCTGCGTTTCGGGTTGCGCATTCTACGCAATCCTTATTTGAAGTCAACAGTTAATTTAATTAATTATAAAAAATAATTTAACCTGCTATTCACTTCACTAACTCACGTTGAACTCCGTAGTAGAAGCTGTTCCGCCGTGTCAGTGGATGCGCATTATAGAGATCCAATTAAACTTGGCAAGGGCTTTTTTAATCTTTTTATTAGTTTGGTACTTAAAACGGTTTGAGATCACAAAAAGTTGGCTTTAAAGACGAGAAAATGAGCATATCTTGTAAAGTTAGTTATTGATATGCTCATTTTTTATCATATGTTGTTTATTTGACTAAAGCGCCTTGGGCAATCCACTGCGCAATATAGATGCGTTCTTCTTCAGTCATTTTTGTTTTATTGATAAAAGGCATATCCTTCGCATCAATTGCTCGTGCTTGTATACGTGGTGACCAGCGCTTCATATCATCTAAAGTATCTAGAATTACACCGCCCTGTGCGACGGTGAAAATGGAATCGCTATTCTTTTTAGAGTGGCAAGCTGTGCAACGTTCATTAATGATACTTTTTACTTTGCTTAACTCTATCGTATTTAGTTGTACTTGCTCTGTAAGATCGAGTTTTTTAGGGGCAATAACAACCATCAATCCAATAGTTAATAACGCTGCGACAACTAGCACCATTTTGTTTTCATTACCTTTGTGTTTTGCAACAAAGTACTGTCTGATAGCTGCAGTAATCACAAAGATCACCATCAAGACAGCCCAGTTATATTGATGATTAAAGATCATTGGGTAATGGTTACTGATCATAATGAAGATCAATGGCAGAGTTGCGTAGGTATTATGGGTTGAGCGAAGTTTAGCTTTTGCGCCCCAACTTGGATCAACTGGTTCTCCTTTTTCTACACTACTCACTAATGCGCGTTGTGATGGCATAATAGTGAAGAATACGTTGCCGGCCATAATAGTACCAACCACAGCACCGACATGCATAAAGGCACCGCGAGCACTAAAGGTTTGAGATAAAGCGTAAGACAAGCCACAAATAAGAATCATCAAGATGATACCTAATGCTACGCCGTGATCACTCAATTTGGTTCGGCATAACAAATCATAGATTAACCAGCCGCCAGCAATACTAGCAAGGCCAATACTAATAGCCAGTGTTGGTGAGATGTCTGACACAGAGGGATCGATAAGATAGGTTTCAGCGCCAAGATAAAACATTAGCGCTAATAACACAAAGCCTGTTAGCCAAGTACTATAAGCTTCCCATTTAAACCAATGGAGCAGTTTAGGCATTTGCTCGGGTGCATGCTTGTATTTAGCGACTTCATAAAAGCCACCGCCGTGTATAGCCCAGAGGTCTCCTCCAATGCCTTTATCGGTTTTCCATTGTGGTGGTTTCTCTAAATGATTATCTAGCCACACAAAATAAAAGGATGCACCTATCCATGCTATACCCGTAATCACATGGGCAAACCTTAAGATCAAGTTTAACCATTCCGTAATATAAGGATCCATTTCCTACTACTCCACTCAATCCTGCATCTGAGCTATCACCGCGATAACTCATGATGTGAATTGTTATAATTTTTTCTCTGTTATTTTTATATCAGAGTTAGAGCGCACTCTGTTTGGGAGTATCGCGATCGTGAACTTGCTCTCCCATCACATAAGTGGCTTTAATAGCACGATCATCACCTAACGTTGTCATGACGAACAAACGCTCTAATAAGTCTTTTGATTTATTCATTCTCACGCGCATTAAATCGGTTGATTGATAATCAAGCACCACGAAGTCAGCTTCTTTACCTTGTTCGAAGTTACCTATCTTACTTTCTAGATCTAATGCTTGTGCCCCACCAAGGGTGGCAAGGAAGAATGATTTAAGCGCAGTTAGCTTTTCGCCGCGCAATTGTTGAATTTTATACGCTTCATTAAGTGTTTGAAGTTGTGAAAAACTCGTACCGCCACCGACATCAGTGCCTAAACCAACATCGACGTTATAAGCCTCTGCTTTTTTAAGGTTGAATAAACCACTGCCTAAAAATAAATTTGATGTTGGGCAATATGATAATGACGAGTTAGTATCCGATAGTCGTTGATACTCGCTGTCACACAAATGAATACCATGTGCGAAAACACTGCGTTTACTCAACAAGCCGTGCTGGTCGTATACATCTAAGTAGTTTTCACACGCTGGGAATAAGTCTTTGACCCAAGCACACTCGTTTTCGTTTTCACTAAGATGGGTATGCATAAACACATCTGGATATTCTTTAAGTAACTCACCAGCTTTATGTAACTGCTCGCTAGTGCTGGTCGGTGCAAAGCGTGGTGTTACAGCATAATGTAAACGGCCTTTACCATGCCACTTTTCAATAAGGGCTTTTGATTCGTCGTAACTCGATTGCGCAGTATCAGTAAGGTTATCTGGTGCATTACGGTCCATCATGACCTTGCCACAGATCATGCGCAGATTCATTTTCTCTGCACGTTCGAAAAAGGCATCAACTGATTCAGGGTGTACTGTTCCAAACACAAGTGCGGTGGTGGTACCGTTTTGTACAAGTTGATCAAGGAAGAATTGCGCACGCGGCAAAGCAAAGTCTTTGTCGCCAAACTGTGCTTCCGTTGGGAAAGTATAGGTATCTAACCACTCTAATAATTGTTCGCCGTACGAACCAATAATTTCAGTTTGTGGGAAGTGAATATGCGTGTCGACAAACCCCGGCATTAATAGGCCGTTGTCATGCACTGTTACTTCTATATCACTATCAAGGCTAGATAAAATCTCTTGCGCATCGCCTAAGCGTTCAACCAAGCCATTCTTGACGACTAAGATACCATCAGCAAAATGTTGATAACTATTGGTTTCATTTTTTGCCGGATCGCTTAAAAAGTGAAGAATTTCGCCGCGAAAGGCTTTGGTTGTGTTATTCATTATGTAACTCTTAAAAACTAAAATACTATTGTTATCTGCTGTGACACATCAATTGCCACTTCATCACAGTTGTTGCCGGCACCGAGACGGTCGACAACTAAAAAATCACTTACTTCGTTTAACGCTAAACAAAAGTGATGCCAAGTTCCGGTGTGATAATTAACACCTTGATGTGATTGTGCTAAAAACACTTCTATTTTACGCAGATCTAGCTCACCCTTTGGCGCAACCACGACTAAATAAGGATTGTCACTTAATGGCATAAAGGCCTGCGAGCCTTGAGGATGGCGCTCCATCATGCCAATTTTAATTGGCAGTGCTAAAGGCGTTGACCGAAAAATGCTAATAATACCTTGCGCGCCATCACCAATAGCATCTACCGCAGCCAATTTATGATGGCGCGTAGTGAATCCTTGGTTAATTGGAAAGTGATCATTGTTGTCACTCACCTCAATAACATCGCCAAAGGCTGCAAATGCTTCTTTGGTTAAAGGCTTAGCATGCAACAAATGATTGTTGGCAGACTCCATGATCTTTAACTTCCTCGGTAAGTCGAGTAACCGTATGCGGTTAACAGTAAGGGAATGTGATAATGACTGCCACTACCATCAACGTTAAATACAATGTCGACATAGGGGTAAAATCCTTGTTCATTGTTAGCGTCGAAATAGCTTTGCGTATCAAAATGCATGCGATAAGTACCTGCGTCTAATACAACAGTATCTGCCAACAAGCCACCGATTCGGCCATCGTCATTAGTCACACCAGCTGACATTTCTTGCCATTCATCGTTTACGCGAATAAACAGCGTAATAGGAACATTTACCGCCGGTGTGCCACGGGTTGTATCTAAAATATGGGTAGTAATTTGACTCATCTTCAATTCCTTAGGTCAATTTAGCTAATCGTATATGAAAAATCTTACGCTGCTCTTCTGCCGCATTACGCAGTTCTGTTTCGCGATCATTACCAAGTCTTGCTTGCAATAACTCATTCATCTCTGCAGCACTTTTACCTGTCGCGCAGATAATAAAGATAAAGCCAAATTTAGCTTCATAATCACTATTACCTTGGGCGAGGTCGTTAATAGTTTGCTCGTCGGCTTCACTCATTCCCGACTGCTCACCCGCTGCCAAAGCTTTGGTGTTGGCGTATTTAGCACGCAGACTACTGACATCGCCAATTTTAGGGTGTCCGTCAAAGGCTTCTAAATAGTCTTTTTCGTCTAACCCAATCCAATGCAGGTTTGCCGCTTCGTAGATTTCATCAATATTATTATACGGACGCGATGCCACCATCTTAGCCACCCAAGTGCCAGAGGTGCAGCACTGCATGAAGGCATGAGTGGCGTCTTGTTTTGATTGTTTGTTGATGTCTATGTAATTCATATTGTTCCTTCACGTTTCGATCAGCTTTGACGTTTAATTTATGTCTAATTATCAATTGATATTTGTGTATACACGCCAGTTACTTTTCTTTGCTTCACCAAAGAAAAGCGACCCGAAAATTTATTGCTGATCTCAAATGAAAAATTGACTATTCAATACCGTATTTGATCCGCATCTCTGCAACTGCTCCTGCGTTGCTCTAACTCCTGCATCCATGCAGTCGCCTGCGGCAAATACTCAAAAATCATCCCTGATTTTTGCATTGGTCAATTTGTAATTTGAGGCAATAAATAGCGGGAATATTCCGCGCTTTCAGGCTTTCCTTTCTAATATAACTTCAAATGACTACGCGATACTTCCAAATAACCGCATGCGGCTAACTCCACCGTCAGGGAAGATATTCAAACGGACATGAGTAAATGCGGTTTCATTGTTACAAATTTCATCGATAAACAAATGCTCGCGGTCGGCGAATAGTTTGGTGCGTTCGATAACTGGTTGCCATTGTGCTTCGCCTGCTAATACGCTCTCATCATCGCTCACACAACCTTCTAGGCTGAACGTATCTGGGAAATTGCCTTTAAAATGTGCAGTGTCGATAATGGCTTTTTTGATCACGCCGCGTGTTGCTAATTTTACCACTGACCAATCAGGACCTGGGTCACGACGGCGTTTGGTTTCCCAACCGTCACCCATGTTAATGCCGCGTCCCGGCATGATAAGGTTGTTTTTATCGCTAAAGAACATATCTGAACACATCAGCGCGCGAGCGCCATTTTTAATGGCGGCTAAATCAATTAATTCACCGGCAACAAAATTATTCATATCTAACACTGGATCGCCAAAAACGCGAAAACGGGCGATGCCACCATCTGGATACATGGTAATTCGTACATGTGTCCACACTTGATCTGATTCAACTTCAAATAAATTTTGGCTATGAGCATTAGTATCACTTTGTGCAACAATCACTCGCCATTCAGCATTTTCAGGGCTACCAGTTGTATTGGTGGCTTCCACCATTATTGACTGTGGTGCATTCCCCTTAAAATGATTGGTATCAACATCAACACCACGAATAACGCCTGCAACACCTAAGCGCAGTACACACCAATCTTCATCACGACCATTATCACGGCCATAGCTACGGCGAGATTCCCAACCGTCCATCCATTTACCGCGATCGGTATATTTATCATCAATAAATACGCCGCGCCCTGGTTTGATAAGATTTTCCATCTCCGCAAAAAAGTCATCGCTACAGGCTAGCGTTTCTCCGCCGAGGCGCGCCTGTGCTAAATCGACATAATGTTGCGTGAAGTACTGATGTAACTGCTGCTGATTCATCTTGTTTACTCTTCCTTTATTCTTATAATTGGTTAAACACGGCCTTTTAATAGCGGCTGACCAGTTGGCGATTCGCCAAATTCATCGTCGTGATAAATCTTTTCGCCGCGTAAATATGTACTAATCACATTGCCGTCCACTCGGCGTCCTGCGTATGGTGTAATGTTGTGCTTGTGCTTGATCATTTCATTGGTGATGACATAACCGGCTTTGTCGTCAAAAATGACAAAGTCAGCATAAAATCCGGTTTTGATGTAACCTTTGATGTGGTCCATCCCAATAAACTCAGCGGTTTTTTCAGACATCCAACGGGTGATATCGATTAAATCGAACCCCTGCACTTTCGCTTCACTCCAAATTAATGGCAGACCAAACTGTAAGGCTGAAATACCGCCCCATGCTTTCTCAATATCGCCAGTATCGATGTGTTTTAATTCAGGCGTACACGGCGAATGATCTGACACAATAAAATCGATCACGCCATCTTTAAGCCCGCGCCATAATCGCTGACGGTTGTCTTCTTCTCGGATCGGCGGACAACATTTAAATAACGTTTTGCCGTCAGGAATACTTTCTGCCGCTAGCGTTAAATAATGGGGACAGGTTTCAATGGTCAGGCTAATTCCTTCACCACGAGCCGACTCAATACTTGCGATAGCTTCGCTACTCGATAAATGAACGATGTGTACAGGACACTCAAGGCCTTGTGCTTTAACCTCGCGATTTAAATCGATCATCATATCTATGGCATTGTTTTCCCACGACTTAGGACGAGAATCTAAAAAGCTTTTATATTCTTTGGTAATTTGCGCAGGTGGCGCGCCACAATCTAGCTCAGCGTGAATCAAATAAGGCGCATTGTGTTTGGCAAGAATTGGCATTGCTTGGCGTAAATCCTCCGCCTTCATTGGCTGGAATTCTTCAATGCCCGAATCGATTAAAAATGATTTACACCCCAAGACTCCAGCATTAAGCAACTCATCAAGATCGCCAATGCTATCTGGCACAACACCGCCCCAAAAACCACAATCAACCCATAACTTATCATCGACACTATCGAGTTTTTCTTGGAATGACGCTTTGTCGATGGTCACTGGAATACAGTTAAGCGGCATATCTACCAAGGTCGTGATACCACCAGCTGCCGCCGCTTGAGTGGCCGTATTAAAACCTTCCCACTCAGTACGTCCAGGCTCGTTAATATGAACATGAGAATCCACCAAACCGGGCATTACAACTAAATCACCGACATTATCGATGTTGCAATCTAAGGCGACGTCATAATCGTGAACGTCTTTAATAATGCCATTTTCAACTTCAATTTGTGCGGGTACTATAGCGCCATCAATAACACAACGTGAGCTTTTTAAGGCAAAATGATTGTCGGGAAATTTAATCATTGGTTTCCTCTTGTTCTTTATTTTTTATAGTTGGTGCGGCTGAGTGATCAAGCATTTGCTTGAGTTCATCCCACTGCACGCCCTGCTTATGAGGCACAGGCGTAAGTTCTTGCTGGTAGTGATTAATCACCTGACCAACGATGGATACAGCCACTTCCATGGGGAGTTTGCCCGGTACATCACTCAATCCAACTGGACAAGTAATACTAGCGATTTGTTGATCGTTAAATCCACGATGACTAAAGCGCTGCTTAAAGCGTTTCCATTTAGTATCTGAGCCGATTAAGCCAATGTATTTAGCATCACCACGCTTTAAAATAGCGCTGGTAATATCAAAATCTCGCTGATGATTGTGAGTCAAGATGATGTAATAGCTATTAGGCGGCATACTAGCGACTTCATCGCTAGGTACATCACTGACGATATGATGTGTATTACGCGCCGCACGCGCTGGAAATAAATCGCTGCGCTCATCAACCCAGTGCAAGTTAACAGGTAATCCAGCGAACATAGGCGCAATGGCATGGCCGACATGACCAGCACCAAACATCATGATATTGATATTGGTATTAATAAAGGTTTCAAACAACACACTCGTGCTGCCACCACAACATTGACCAAGTTTGGCACTTAAAGGAAAGTGCTCGATTTTCTGACCACATTGCCCATCGCGAATAAGCTGCTGGGCAATTTGCGTTACCTTGTGCTCAAGATGACCACCACCAATGGTGTCAAAGGTAGCACTGTCGCACACCACCATTTTCGTGCCGCTATCACGCGGCGCTGAACCACGCACGCCAAGCAACGTCACTAATACGTAACTTTGTCCTTGTTGTGACAACTGTTGTGCGGCATCAAGCCAATGGCTATTTGGAGTCATACTCATGAGATAATTACCTCGATTAACCCTGTTGCATCTGCATTACAGCATCTAACACCCGCTCAGGCGTTGCTGGTGTATGTAACACAGGGCTTTGCTGGTAATTCGATACCGATGAGATCGCGTCACGCATTGCAGACCACACTGATATCGCTAACATAAATGGCGGTTCACCGACGGCTTTCGAGTTATAAATCGTCGCTTCGCGGTTAGGCTCATTTTGTAGCAGCTCAACGTTAAAGTGCTCAGGCATATCGGCAATCGCAGGGATCTTATAAGTCGCAGGACCATTTGAAAGTAGACGACCTTGATCATTCCACACCAACTCTTCTGTGGTTAACCAACCCATACCTTGGACAAAGGCACCTTCAATTTGTCCCAAATCTATCGCAGGATTGAGTGAATCACCGACATCATGTAGCACATCAACACGTTCGATCTTGTATTCACCCGTTAACGTATCAATCACCACTTCTGAACAAGACACACCATTGGCGTAATAGAAAAACGGACGGCCATGGGCTTGTTCACGGTTGTAGTGAATTTTGGGCGTTTTGTAAAAACCAGTAGACGACAATGACACGCGATTTAAATACGCAAGCTGAACTAACTCAGCAAATGCCATGGTTTTGTCACCGATATGAACGAAGTTATCTTTAAAAACCACCTCGTCTTGTGTCACTTCGAAATGCTCACTGGCAAAGTCCACTAAACGGCCACGAATAGTTTTAGCCGCCGCTTGCGCCGCCTTGCCGTTTAAATCAGTCCCTGATGAAGCAGCCGTTGGCGAAGTATTCGGTACTTTATCGGTACGGGTGGCAGTGACTAAAATATTGTCGATATCGACTTGGAATTCTTGAGCAACCACTTGGGCTACCTTGGTATTTAAACCTTGCCCCATTTCAGTACCCCCGTGATTCAATTGAATCGAACCGTCGGTGTATAAATGAATTAACGCCCCCGCTTGATTAAGATGCTGCACCGTAAAAGAAATACCAAATTTGACAGGTGTTAAGGCAATGCCTTTCTTAATGAATTGATTTTCTTTATTAAATTGAGTAATAGCCGCGCGGCGTGCTTGATAGTCACAGTCGTTTTCAAGCTTATCGATCATCATCGGCAAAATATTTTGCTCAACAGTTTGACCGTAATGCGTCACATTGCGCTCATCTTGACCGTAAAGATTTAGCTTACGCACTTCTAGCGGATCTTTACCGACTTTACGCGCGATATCATCCATCACGCCTTCGATAGAAATCATTCCTTGCGGGCCACCGAAACCACGATACGCCGTGTGAGATACTGTATTAGTCTTACAACGATTACCCACGACATTGGCGTGTTCTAAAAAGTACGCGTTATCGCTATGGAACATAGCGCGGTCGACAATGGCGTCAGACAAATCAGGCGAGTAACCACAGTTACCATTGATGGTAAAATCAATACCTTTGACTAAACCTTCATCATCAAAACCTACATCATAGGTGTTTTCAAACGGATGACGTTTACCTGTCGCGGTCATATCATCATGACGGTTAAGACGCATTTTAACACTGCGACCCGTTTGATTAGCCAGCAGTGCAGCAAGACATGCCCAAGGCGCTGCTTGTGTTTCTTTACCACCGAAACCACCACCCATGCGGCGCATATCGATAGTTACTTTGTTAAATGGAACACCCAACACTTCCGCCACCAGAATTTGTACTTCCGATGGATGCTGACTTGATGAATATACCAACATGCCGCCTTCTTCCGTCGGCTCAGCAATTGAAATTTGGCTTTCTAAATAAAAGTGCTCTTGACCGCCTATTTGCAGTTCACCAGAGAGCTTGTTCTCACTTTGGCTAATCGCCGTTTTTGCATCACCGCGTGACTGAGTATGTGTTGGACGAACAAAATTTTGCTTTGCCAGTGCATCTTTTACAGACAGCACAGGCGTTAGCTCTTCATATTCAATGTCTGCTAATTTTGCCGCTTTTACAGCTATTTCGTGAGAAGTTGCAGCAACGGCAAACATCGCTTGCCCCATAAACTCAACTTTCTCTTCCACTAAAACAGGATCGCCACCGAACACAGGACCGATATCCACTTTACCCGGCACATCATCACTCGTCATCACAGCAACAACACCGGGGTAGGCTCTGACTTTAGATAAATCCATCGATTTAACGATGCCGTGGGCAATGGTACTTTGCCCAATAGCACCGTGAAGCTGATCAGCACGTTCACCGCGATCGTCGATATAAACGGCTTTACCGCTCACATGCTTATCGGCACTTTCATGTTTGTGTGACACACCAACTTTTCCCGCCACCTTGCTCGACGCTTTCGTCGGTAAATCAACTAACTTACGCATATTGCACAACTCCCGTATTAGTTTGTGGCTGAGAAATTTCAATAAAGGCTTTTTGCAATAGATTTTGCGCGACTGTCATGCGGTAGTCTTTCGACGCACGTACATCACTCATTGGTTTGTAATCATTAGTAAGCTGCGTTTTGGCAGCATCGATAATCGCCTGCGTAAATGGCTGACCGTTTAAGGCTTGCTCACAGTGTATTGCACGGGCAGGAATGCCTGCCATACCGCCGAAAGCGACACGTGCTTTAGTGATCACATCATTTTCGATGGTTAAATTGAAGGTGGCTAATACCGCTGAAATATCGTCATCGAACCGCTTAGAAATTTTATATACCTTAAGCTGCTGCGCCTTACTAACAGGCTTAGGAATTTCAATACTCTCAATAAACTCACTAACTTGCTGCGATGTCACCTTGTAATCAACAAAGTAATCTTCAATGGCAATTTGACGTACTTTATCGCCACAACGCAAATTCAACTTAGCATCAAGAGCAATTAACACTGGCGGTGTATCACCAATCGGTGACGCGTTACCCACGTTTCCACCTAACGTACCTTGGTTACGGATTTGCAATGAACCAATACGTTCAATCATGTCACCAAATTCAGGATAATGAGCAGCAAGATGCGGTGTAAATTCGCTATATGGCAGTGCAGCACCGATAACAAACTTGTCATCGTGCTCTTCAAACGTTTGCAGCTCAGGCACATTACCGACATAAACAATAGTGCCAAGCTTTTTATGCATTTGCGTAATCTCAAGCACGATATCTGTGCCACCAGCCACCAAGCGCGCTTGCGGGTTATCCAGCATGATTTGACTTAACTGCGACAAGCTTAGTGGACTAAAAGCTTGCTGCTCGTCGTCTGTCAGCT